>CAYMYX010000094.1:578-1758 GCA_964394795.1 uncultured Peptoniphilaceae bacterium | reverse complement strand
GCGATTCTGACACCAGCCTCAATGGCTTTTAATGAATCTCCTTCTTCTTGAATGACCACTTTAGCAATGGGTTTCTTTGTAGGAAATAAAGCCTTGTAAAATTCGTCAGGAGTAAATCGTTCGCACCCCAATCCTACTATAAGAACGGCTGCTAAATTAGGATGCTTACCCATAGCGATTAGAGTTTGAGCTGTAATTTCTAAATCTTCTCCTACTTGAGAGCATCCAACAGGGTGGTGCAAGTAAACTGCACCTTCTACTTGCTCAGCAATTCTCTTTGCTACTGTATTCGCGCAGAAGACAGAAGGAATTATTCCTATGTGGTTTCTTACTCCAACCTGTCCATCAGGTCTTCTGTATCCTAAAAATGTCATTTTTTCCCCCTGTGACAACCCATATTATGATTGTGAATCCAATTGCCTTTTTCTATTTTCTCCAAAGCATAACCTATTGTTTCACCGTACTTTGTAACATCTTCATCTTTATTTATATCTGAAATAGCTACTTTATGGCCAAATTGAATAGGTTGATTCACTTCTAATTGTCCGCCCAGATATTCAATACAATCATTGGTTTGGCAGTCTTCTAGAACTACTACCACATTGTCTTGACTGGACATCAATAGACCTCTTCGTTTCATTTTTTCTCCTAAAAGATAGTTGCTCCAACATTAGCTGGATTTACGATTTTTCTATAAGTATTGAGATATCCCTTAACTTCTTTAGTCGGTGTATAAACCCATCTTTTTAATCTGGATTCTATTTCCTCATCACTAAGCTCTATTGTCAGAAGTCGGTTATGGATATCGATCTTGATGATATCTCCTTCTTCTACGATGGCTAGAGGTCCACCATCAGCAGCTTCTGGGGTAACATAACCAATACAAGGTCCTCGAGTTGCCCCAGAATATCTACCGTCAGTAATCATTGCAACGCTATCTCCTAGTCCCATGCCCACTAAGAGCGCAGCGGGGATGGATAGTTCTCTCATACCGGGTCCACCTTTAGGCCCTTCATATCGAATAATTAGCACATCACCTTCTTTAACTCTTCCATTCATTAGCATGTCTCTAACTTCCTCTTCAGAGTTAGCTATTCTTGCGGGGCCAGAATGCAACATCATCTTTTCAGAAACACCAGATTGTTTAACTACTGCCCCTAGCGGAGCAAGGTTTCCTTTA
>CAYMYX010000094.1:0-568 GCA_964394795.1 uncultured Peptoniphilaceae bacterium | reverse complement strand
ACAGCGATGCCGCCCTCATCTGACAACCTATCATCGAGGGAGTGAATGATATTGTTAGGCTTGCTTTCTACGTGATCTAGCCATTCTTCTAGAGTGTTTCCCATTACAGTCAATGTGCTAAGTGTTAGTTTTGGAGCTAATTGTTTTAGTAGCTGAGGAACCCCTCCAGCGATATGATAATCCTTGACAGTGTATTTTGATGCGGGTTTGAATTTCGCTAATAAAGGGGTTGATAAACTATATTCGTCAAAGATATCCATAGTCATATCTATACCAGCTTGATGGGCGATTGCAGGGATGTGTAATACTGCATTACTTGAACCACCTATGGCTAAAATGTACTTAATCCCGTTGATGATATTTTCTTCTGTCAAAATATCTTTGGCTCTAAGATCTTCTTTGACCATATCTACGATTCTGTTACCAGTCTTTTTAGCCAGTCTTTTTCGTGTTGATGACATCGCAGGATAAGTACTTCCAAAAGGCAAGCATAATCCTAACGCTTCAACTAAAGTACTCATTGTATTTGCTGTACCCATCATGCTGCAAGCACCACAGGTTTGACATG
>CAYMYX010000093.1:0-1835 GCA_964394795.1 uncultured Peptoniphilaceae bacterium | reverse complement strand
ACTTGACTTTGTTGGAAGAGGCTTCCACAGTGAAGTCGCTCCAGCATTTGATTACTCGATGCGAGATGTTAATTGCATTTACTGTGGTCAATGCATTGAAGCTTGTCCGGTAGCTGCTTTAAGAGAAAAATCAAACATCGAACAAGTGTTCGACGCTATCGATGATCCAACGATTCATGTTGTTGTTCAAGCAGCACCTTCTGTCAGAGCAGCTATTGGTGAAGAATTTGGTGTTAAAATGGGAACCCCAACCACTGGTAAAATGACAGCGGCCTTACGTCGATTAGGATTTGACCGAGTTTTTGATACGAACTTCTCAGCCGATCTTACAATCATGGAAGAAGCCAATGAGTTAATATCTCGCGTATTAAATGGAGGGAAACTACCTCTGATTACGTCATGTTCACCAGGCTGGGTTAAGTTCTGTGAAATGTATTATCCAGACTTTTTAGAAAACCTATCCACATGTAAATCCCCTCAACAAATGATGGGAGCAATGATTAAAACCTATTACGCCAAACAACACAACATTGATCCAAAATCAATTCTATCCGTTTCGGTGATGCCATGTACATCGAAGAAATCAGAAGCAAACCGCCCAGAAATGCAAGTCGATGGTCTGCGGGATGTCGATGTTTCCTTAACAACCAGAGAACTAGCAGATATGATTCGTGCAGCGGGTATTGATTTCAATAATTTACCGGATGAAAAACCTGATCCTTTAATGGGAGATTACACCGGAGCAGGCGTTATCTTTGGAGCAACCGGAGGAGTGATGGAAGCAGCTCTTCGCACAGCTGCTGACATTTTAACAGGGACCGATGTACAAGACATCGAATATCACGCAGTCCGAGATCTCAGAGGGGTCAAAGAAGCAAGTGTTGTTTTACCAATTAATGGTGTGGATACAGAAATTAAAATTGCTGTTGCTCACACAGTGCTTCATGCATCCAAAGTGTTGGACGCAGTTAGAAATGGGGAAAAAGAATATCACTTCATCGAAGTCATGGCATGTCCTGGTGGATGTGTCCATGGAGGCGGACAACCAATTGTTAGTGCGAAAGATCGATTAACCCTCAATCCGCATGCGTTAAGAGCACAAGCACTCTATACCGAAGATGAGAGTCAAATGCTTCGTAAATCACATCATAATCCAGAAATCATTAAGATATACAAAGATTTTTTAGGAGAACCAAACTCTGAATTGTCTCATAAACTTCTACATACTCACTACTATCAACGTGGCTATTATCCACAAGATAAAAAAGAAGAAGTGCTAGAACGTTAATGAAGGTTTTATTTATTCGTCATGGAAAAGCAGAAGCACTCCAGACGGGTATTCTTGATAGTGAACGTCATTTAACACAGGAAGCACTCAAAGAGTTGCAAGAGAAGATGCCTTATCTTCGCGCTTATCTTTCAAACGCATCAACTAAAGTATTTAGCTCTCCATTAATCAGAGCTGTCGAAACAGCACGGTTTGTTAAACAAGAAATTACAGAAAAAGAATTTCTAAAAACTGGCAATAGAGATGAACTTCTAAAGTGCATAAATGAACATCAAACCTATGACTATTTACTCTTTGTTGGTCATGAACCCTACATTTCACAATGGGTCTATGAACTGTGCCAAAAAGAGATTGATGTTAAAACAGGAATGCTTATTGAATGTGAGTTTCCATTTAAGTTCATACGAGCTCTAAAACTAAAGGACTATTCTCAGCTTTAATGCTATAATGAGACCATGAAAAAAATAATCATGGTCTTTTTATTAATATTAAGTGGCTGTAAAGCAAAAGCTTACTTACCCTATGAGGGGGATAAAGCCCTAAAAAT
>CAYMYX010000092.1:0-1923 GCA_964394795.1 uncultured Peptoniphilaceae bacterium | reverse complement strand
GGATATTGAAATTGGTAGAATTGAAAATGGCGTTTATATTGATGATTATGTTGACTATGCTAAAAACGTTTATGATATGAAGGAGGAGGGTAAAACCCTGTTCGAAGAAAGTAAAGATGATCATGGTACCCTGATGCAAAGCCATGATTTGTACAGAAAAGTGCTTTCCGGGCAACCAGATAGATCCGTAACGATTGTTTCTGTTGGATTCTCCACCAATCTGGCACGTTTGCTGGAGTCAACCGGTGACCATTATTCACCCTTATCTGGTGAAGAATTGGTTGAAAAGAAAGTGAAACTCCTGTCGGTCATGGGAGGGTCGTTTGGTGAAAATAAACGAAAGGAGTTTAATATCATCCATGATGTGAAATCTGCACAAGCGGTTTTTGAGAAATGGCCAACAAAAATCATTCTCTCACCATTTGAAGTTGGTCGTAAAGTTCTATTTCCCGCCAAAGCTATCGAAGAAAATTTCTCATGGAGTGATCGACATCCATTGGTATATGCGTATCACAATTATCGGCCAATGCCATATGACAGGCCAACCTGGGATTTGACCTCGGTCCTTGCTGTTGCAGAACCTGAAGGAGATTATTTCCATCTCTCTGAACCAGGCTTGTTATCTGTTACCGATGAGGGATATACGAATTTTGAACCACAAGAGAAAGGTCGGGATATCGTGTTGTCTGTAGATAGTGTTCAAAGAGTAAAAATATTAAACTACTTCGTAGATTTAATCAGCAGACCGCCAAAATCTCAAATGTGATTTGTGGTAAATCATTAATCGATAACATGGATTTTGGCTTTTTGATAGGCATTCAATGATTTGAACATTTGATATAGCCGGAAGAGTTCTATCTTTGTAAAGAATAAACTTGAAAACAAATGAAAAATTTGAGATTTGTAATTCTTTTCGCGATGTTGATCTTGCGCGGCATCAGCCTTCAGGGAGTTGAAAATGATCACACACCCTACCGGCTGAGGGTTGCGACCTATAATGTTGGTCACTTCAACCAAGGTCGACTCGGTGGTTTTCAGGGAGAGGGAAAAATGATGCAGGCAGGACTCAATAACTGGCGCAAATGGATTGGTGAGCAGAGTCTTGATATTCTCTCCACGAATGAGTGGAACCATTTCTTTGACAAAGATAGTACCCTGATCGCTGCGGATGAGTTGTTAAAGCCCTTCTACAAGAATATCTACTGGGGCAAAGAGTACAGGTGGATATACAACGGTATTGCCACCAATCACCAGTTACACAACCTTCAGCAGGTGCAGTGGAATGGTGATTATTATGCCTTGGTGGGCGATCTGCATCTGAATGGGAAAGTGATAAAAATTATTTCGACCCATGTTCCTTGGCAAAAGGATTGGCATGATGAATCACTCAGCCACTTGATTGAATTGTTGAGTCAATATGAATATTTCATCTGCATGGGGGATATTAATGCCAAGGATGACAATCAGAAGAAATTTCTTGAAGCCGGTTTTAACATGGCCAATGGTGGAGCGATGGGCTGGTTTACCACCGCACAGGGTAATGCTGCCTCATCAGGATACGCAGGTGGTGAAAACATGAACATCGATAACATCATCACCAGCTCCAATATTCGCATAATGGGCGTTTCAGCTCCCAAGACCGGGTTGAACGACCTGGACCACCTCCCGGTGTTGGCAGATCTGATTATCACATGGTGAGAATCCCTGGCTCATAACCGATTCTATCGGTCATGCTGCGAATCTGTTCGATCTAAGCATCTTCGGTACACTATAAATCCCTATCTTTGCCCAATTATTATGAATGAAAAAATGGGTAAAGAGAAACCGCTGATCCTGGTCACCAATGACGATGGTTATCAGGCAAAAGGTATTAAATCGCTGATTGAAGCGATGAAGGGGTTGGGTGACATCATTGTTTTTGCA
>CAYMYX010000091.1:0-1943 GCA_964394795.1 uncultured Peptoniphilaceae bacterium | reverse complement strand
AGTAAATCCATCTCACCCGGATAAAATCGCAGACCGCATTGCTGGCGCTATTGTAGACCTAGCCTATAGAACGGAAGCCAACCCCAAAATTGCAGTTGAGGTTCTTTTAGGTCACGGGCAATGCCATATCATCATAGAAACTTCTGCTCATTTATTGAATACACACATCGATGAAATCGTAGACCGCATAGCTGGTCCTCTGGATACACACATCACGATAACCGAGCAAGATAAACACCTAGCTAATAATCAGATAGATACTATTCGCTGCGGTGATAACGGCATCTTTCGAGGTGTACCTACAAGTGATGAAGAGTTGGAGCTTTCTGAAATCGCTAAAGAAATCTATTTTTTCTTCCCCTCTGACGGGAAATACATCATCGATGATGAAAAGCTCATCATTTGCCAAAGTATGGCACCGAGCGAAAAACTCCTCGAGCGCTTCCCCTCTGCCCAAATTAACCCTTTGGGAGACTGGACAGGTGGTCTTAATGTAGATAGTGGTGCGACGAACCGAAAACTCGGTAGCGACATGGGACGAGCCGTTACAGGTGGAGGCCTTCATGGAAAAGACCTCTCCAAAGCGGATGTGTCTGTCAATATCTATGCTCATCTGAAAGCACAAAACGAAAATAGAATCGTGGAGTTTTCCTGCGCCATTGGTGATGAAACCATCGACGGAAAACCTTATCACGAAATCGTGGATCTCGCTCGAGATTACATCCAGTCCGTTGGTGGATTTGAAAAATTTGCAGAATGGGGGCTTGTCTAATGAACGTTACAAAAGATATGAAACTTGTAGATATTAATAAACTTGTCCCTTATGCCAGAAACGCCAGGACGCACTCCAAAGAGCAAATTTTGCAGCTACGGTCTTCCATTCGTGAGTTTGGTTTTATCAACCCTTGTCTCATCGATAAAGACTATAACGTTATTGCAGGTCACGGAAGAATCCTCGCAGCGAAAGAGGAAGGTTTAACTGAATTGCCTTGTGTTTTTGTCGAGCACCTAACGGAAGCACAAAAACGAGCCTATATAATCGCTGATAACCGTCTCGCACTGAACGCTGGCTGGGACGAAGAAATGCTCTCCATTGAGTTATCTGAACTTGAAGGAGCGGACTTTGACCTTGATCTCTTAGGTTTTACGGATGCCGAGCTTCATAAACTCATGGGTGTTGAGGAAACACATGAAGACGATTTTGACCTAACAGCGGCACTCGAAGAGGCAAGCTTTGTAGAGCCTGGCGATGTATGGACGCTTGGTAGACACCGCCTTATCTGTGGCGATGCAACGAAACTTCAAGATGTAGAAAAATTGATGGGCGGCAAAAAGGCTAACCTGATTCTTACCGACCCTCCCTATGCCGTTAGCTATAAAAGTTCGTCCGGCTTATCCATTAAAAACGATAATTTAAACGCTGATGAGTTCTATCAATTTCTGCTTTCTTCTTTTCAAAACATGGCCCAAGTTTCTGCTCCCGGTGCTTCTGCTTACGTCTTTCATGCCGACACCGAAGGCTTAACCTTTAGAAAATCTTTTGTAGAGGCGGGTTTTCATTTGTCGGGAGTTTGTATCTGGGCAAAAGACTCGCTTGTTTTAGGACGCTCGCCATATCAATGGTCCCATGAACCGATTCTCTTTGGCTGGCTAAAGACCGGGAAACACAACTGGTACGCAGGTAGAGCAGAAACAACCGTCTGGCATTTTGATAAACCCAAACGAAACGAGAACCACCCGACATCTAAACCGATTGACCTGCTTTCCTATCCTATTCAAAACTCGAGTCAAGCCAATGGCATCGTGCTCGACCTCTTCGGTGGTAGTGGGTCTACCTTAATCGCCTGCGAACAAACCGATAGAATCTGCTACATGGCAGAGCTTGATGACAAATACGCCTCCGTCATTTTAAGACGGTATGTGGAATTTAAGAACGGAGATTC
>CAYMYX010000090.1:0-2060 GCA_964394795.1 uncultured Peptoniphilaceae bacterium | reverse complement strand
AAAATTGACGGGATTTGCTCCTCATGGTAGGATTTCGATTGGTTTTGGAGAGTTGGCTGAGCTGGCTGAAGGCGCACGATTGGAAATCGTGTTTGCGTTGATAGCGCAACGAGAGTTCAAATCTCTCACTCTCCGCCAAGAGCTCGTAATTGATTGTAATTACGAGCTTTTCTTTTGCTCATGACAATAGATTGGCAATAGAAACTCTTCAAGAATGTTTTCTAGGGCTTGGTAACAGCTTTTCCCTCGTGCTCTTCAAATGCTTTTTATGCGCCTTGAAGATAGGCGTATACCTTCTTGATTCGGTGCGTTGTTCTACACCGTTCCTTTACTGATCCTATAGGGTACTAAAGAGTCTTTTAGTTCCTTTAATCTACAAACAAATGAATTTCTGTTTTTAAGACGAAAAGAATAATCTGTGATAGGCTTTTGGAATGAAAAAGAGAGCAAAAGTCAGTTTATTTCTTAGCTTGGTCATGCTGTTGCCCATTCTTTCGGCATGTCGTAGGGCGACCCTAAAGGTGCCGCGTGAAAACATACAGATGTGGCAAGAAACGGAAGTTGAGGCGGAGGAAATTTCCCGACCCGCTGAAGTTTTGAGTATCTTTGACCCGCAAGAGGCTCGCAGGGTTGAAGAGTATTTTGGCCCTCTTCCCGAACTGGGACATAGGAAAGAGATCTTCCATAAGCCGGTGAAAGCTGTCTATATTGCGTCCGGTCAAAACTTGGAAGAAATCACTCGTCTCGTGAGAGAAACTGAAGTCAACGCCGTCGTCTTGGATTTCAAAGAATCCTGGGGGCTCACTTATCCAAGCCAAACCTCTTTTGCTCAAGAATTGGCGATAGATACCGGCTCCACAGATATGCCATCGACGATTGCTCAACTGAAAGAAGCAGGCGCATATGTCATTGCGCGTATAACCTGCTTCAAAGATACGGTTCTCCCAAATATTAAACCTGAGTGGGCAATCCAAAGTAGTGAAGGCGATGTCCTCCACTGGTCATTGGAAGAAGGTATTGCCTGGCTATCCCCCTACAATACAGAGATATGGGATTTCTTGGTTACCACAGCACTTGAAGCGGTCGACTTAGGTGCCGATGAAATACAATTCGACTATGTCCGTTTCCCCAGTGGCGTATCGTTCGAAGGTCAACAAGCTTACTATGGCTCTGGCTATGTCCCTACGAAAGTTCAAGCCATTAATCGCTTCTTGGAATATGCTCGCGTTCGAATTAGCGATGAACGCGGCATCCCCATCAGTACTGACGTATTCCCCTCGATGATCCTAAGCCAGATTGATGCGGACATCATCGGTCAGGAATGGACCAGTATGGGACTTACCGGAATCACCGCAATCAGTCCGATGATTTATCCTTCTCACTTTGCAACGGCCGGTCAAAACGGACTGGGAAGTGAGATTCATGGGGTCTTATTCCCTGCACCTGACAAAGAACCTTATGATGTTGTTAAGCAGACTTTGTTGGCTGCGGAAGATCGTTTGGATAAAGAATTAACACTGAAGCAGCAAGAGGCTTTTTCGTATGTAAGACCATATTATCAGGCGTTCAATGGTCATGGCATGGTTGGAAATGCATATGCCATAAATTATGATGCACCGACGATCCGTAAGCAGATGGAGGCCGGGTATGATTTGGGTTATAACGAATGGATCTTATGGAATGCAGCGGTTCAATATGACCCGGATATCTTCTTACCGGCCTCGGAGTAGAACGTAGGGTTGACTGTTTCCTGTATCAATCCATGGCTTTACAAGAAGGTCATTTAAGAGTAGTATTCATATTCGTTCCGGCCCTATGGTCAAGCGGTTAAGACGCCGCCCTCTCAAGGCGGAATCGGGGGTTCGATTCCCCCTAGGGTCACCAAGAGCCTGTAATTCGTTGTAATTACGGGCTTTTTTGATGTTTGTGGCATAGAACGGAACTAGAATCTTTTCGAGCAGGTCCTCATCACTGAGGTTGAGCCTTTGCTTTTGATCAAATGTAGGATCGGGTAGGAGGCTAGCCGTTAGTCGGCTAGCCGACCTCCCACACCACCGTAC
>CAYMYX010000089.1:0-2124 GCA_964394795.1 uncultured Peptoniphilaceae bacterium | reverse complement strand
ATTCCTATTTTTACAAAATTGAGAAAAAGTGTCAGATACATGTCGTATTCATAAAAGTAATGCTCGCAAAGGTAAGAAAAAAAGAAATATCAAAATTAAATAAGATAGGATATAACATCGAGTAGGAGGAGCGGGATTAATTCCCGCTCCGACCTCTCACACCACCGTACGTGCCGTTCGGCATACGGCGGTTCCTTTATTAACCTTTAAACGCAGGATGGTAATACATCTTAAAAGTAGGATAACCGGATCGAAGCAAACGCTCATCCGACAGAGCTTCATGTACGGTGGGATGATTTGCCATTCGCCAGTATTTCTTCCGACAAAAGGCAGCCATTCGCACACGGTTTTCATTGGGAATAAGCTTCTTCAGATTTTGATATCGGGTTCGAACTCGTTTCCAAGACTTCCAAATACACATCCGTATTCGTCGACGGAGCCAACCGTCCCATTCCTTTATCCTACCTTTTAGACCTGCCAACTTAAAATAGTTGAGCCAACCACGGATATACCAAGTCAAACGTTGTTTACGATATTCGTAACCCCAGCCGTTAGTACGACTGGTGAGCTCACGTATCTTACTCTTCATCTTCTTGATACTATCACCATGGATGTAGAATTGGCATTTGCCATTACTGCGACCAAAGGCATAGGAAAGGAATTTAATGTCACGCATATAAGCAACATGGGTCTTCTCCTTATTCACCTTTAGAAAAAGTTTCGTTTCAATAAAGGGAAGTAGATTATCCAATGTACGCTGTGCGGAACGACGGCTTTTACAGAAGATGACCAAGTCATCAGCATACCGAACGAACAAATGCCCACGCTTCTCCAGTTCCTTGTCTAACTCATTAAGCATTATATTGCTTAATAAGGGACTCAATGGACCACCCTGAGGGACTCCGACTGGAGTGTCCTCTTTCTTGCCTCCTATAAGTACACCAGAGTTCAGATATTTATGAATCAAAGAGACTACACGACCGTCTTTGATTGTACGTGATAGGATCTCTATCAACTTACTATGCCAGACAGTATCAAAGAATTTCTCCAAATCCATATCGACCGTGAACACATAACCGGAAGAGATGTATTCACCACACTTTAATAATGCGTCATGAGCACTGCGATGGGGGCGGAAACCATAACTGGTAGGTGAAAATTGGGGCTCATAAAGAGGTTGAAGCACTTGAAAAATGGCTTGCTGAATCAAGCGATCAACTACCGTGGGAATACCCAAATTTCGTTTCTTTCCATTCGATTTGGGTATCTCAACCCGACGTACGGGGTTGGGATGGTATTTACCATCATAAATGGAGGATATTAGCTCATCCTTGTGACTCAGGAGATAAGGAAGCAGGTCATCCACCTCCATTCTATCAATGCCGCCACTACCCTTATTACTCTTCACCTGTTTATAGGCAAGGTTAAGATTAGAAGGGGAAAGGATATATTCTAATAATCCACCTTTCTCGTGTTTAAAGGCTGTAAGATGATTTTCAGTTATCCCCATGAAAGTCTGCATACCAATCATAACATCGGGTTCCACCCTCAGCGCCAACTGGTCAGATAGAGTATCTATGTTCTGCTTTCTTCCCCTCATAAGGTAACATTCATGTATCTTACGTAATTAAGGTTCAGCCCTTCCCTATTATGATGAGTAAGTAGGTACTATGGCTTCTGCTGACTTCTCACGACAAATCTTGTTTCAACCAGATACAATAGAGTTGCACCTGTCCGTGAGACCTCCCCAGTTAAGAACGACTGCTTTCTTCTCATGTGCTCTCTGAATATACTGCACAGGGCTCGGATAGTTATTGGACTTCGTTTTGTTATGCAAACTCGTCCGCAATGTGCAGCCTCATAATCAGTTTCTGTTCGTAAAGCCGAGAATTTGCCGCCAGCTTCCTTCAGATTCCTACTCACGAAGGACACCCTTGCCTTTGGCTAACGATTCCTACTATCAAGGCTCGTTCGGGACTTACACCCTAAAGCAGTTCGCCCATGCTGGGCGAACGCAAAAAGGCAGCAACTTCCCAGCTACTGCCCTTATTCCGGAAGGGTGCTTTCCCGCTTCCGATATTACCAAAAAGAAATATTAAAATACTCTGTAAAGCAACCAGGCAC
>CAYMYX010000088.1:0-2192 GCA_964394795.1 uncultured Peptoniphilaceae bacterium | reverse complement strand
TTTTTCAACAGTCCCTTCTAGAGGCAGGAAAGGGGCTGTGTCAGAATGACTAAAATTCTGACACAGTCCTCTTTTCTTGTCTTGTTGTTACTCACTAGGTTGGGGCTTATCAACTATATCAGCAAATAAAGAGGACCTGGCAATTTGCCAAGTCCTTCTTTGTTTTATAGGGTCTATTTTGCAACAGCCCCTTCTTTTTGTTGTCGCATTTTACCCCATTTTTTGCTGAACGTGATCTTAACGGTCTTCCTTCCCCACCATCCCATCCAAGTAGGTGTAGATGTAGGAATAGGGGTTGCCCTTAAGCTGGTTGGTCGTCCCTACGATAACCACCTGCCTCTTCGTGTCATAGAATGCGAAGGACCCGGTGGACCCCGAGTGGCCAATAATCCGAGGCGATTCAAACAATGGCGACATCAACGGATTCATCTTTACTTCCATCATCCCATTCCCATACTTCAGCGGGAAGAATTGGATTGGTTTCGTTGGGCTTGCCGTTAGGTGCTTCGCATCAAAGAGGTCGCCTTGAATGAAGGCGGTCATGAAGGTCATCATGTCCTCGGATGTGGAGACCAAGCCGTCTGCTTTGTAGTCCGTCTCGTAATCCTGAAGGCCTGAGGTCTGGTCGATCAGGTCGCCGATTCGGATATTTGCTGATGTATCTTTTCCATCTAGGGCCCGAATGCCTTCATAGCGGTCCTTCGGCAAGTAGGCGGAAATAGGGGCTTCTCTTTCGAGTACTCCCTCATCTAGCAACTGGAAAATGATAGCATGAGTGAAGAGCTTGGTTATTGAGGCGATGTAGTAATGTCTGGCACTATCAGTAAACTTGTTGAAACGGTGGGACTTCCCAGTCGCCAGATTCTTGAGGTAGACCTCACCCTCCTAGACTTTATCGTCTTGGAAGAAGGCGCCGTCAACGGCTAATAGCTTGTCCTCGCTCCTTTTCTTCGTTCTGGTGTAACGAGCAATCAACAGAGCAATCACGAAAAGAATCAAAACTACAGCTATATTAAACAGAATATTCATGAATGTTTCCATAGGGGTGTTCCTCCGGTTTTGGGGTGGCCCAAGCCTTATTTATTCATTAAGAGACGCTTCAAATTCGCCACAACATCGATGTCGGCATCCAGCCAGTCGACGGTATCTAGGTCCTCAGGTGCCAACCAAGCCCCTGCCGAATGTTCCAAAAGTTCGATCTTCCCCTCGTTGACCTCGCAGAGGTAGCAGTGCATAGTCAAGTGAAAGTGGGGATAGTCGTAGTCCACGGTGGTGATGAATTCCTTGATGACAATCTCAACACCCAGCTCTTCTCGGATTTCGCGGGCCAAGGCCGCTTCTCGGGTCTCGCCCGGCTCGACTTTTCCACCGGGAAATTCCCATTTTCCTTCAAACTCGCCATAGCCTCGTTGGGTGGCCAAAATCTTCCCCTCATTTTTGATGATGGCGGCAACCACTTCTATCTTTTTCATAACACTCCTAGTTCGTAATGTAATCGTAAATGTCTTCCTTGACGGGAACCTCCAAGTCGTAGAAAATCTCGACCGCGGTCATCTGAGTCTTGGGCATCGTGAACTCTTCCAAGACCCCCGTCGCCCTAATCTTGCCCAAATAATAAAACTCCTTGGACCCCTTGTCATCCTTATTCTTCCGCACAAAGAGGTGCATGGCAATACCCAACTCCTCAGCATGAACCGCTCGTTGGACATCCTCCGAATCAATCCGCCGCCTGGACTTGGAAATAGCAATCAAGGACGAAGAGGAAACAAAACGGTCCTCGTAATTAATAGTCTCCGAAATATCCTCCCCCTTATGATAGTTGATAAATACCGGGTAGGTCTTCGTCTTCTCATCGTACTTGTAACCGCCGATGTTCTGCGCAACCAGATCCTTCTCCCACTCCAACAAGCGGGTGACATCCGAATAGGAATACTTGGAATAGAGCTGGAAGCTGGTGTCGGCGTAGGTGTCGCCGTAGTAGGTTTGGTTCTTATACAAGGCAAAATCTACAACCTCTTCCACCGCTTTGAAGAAGTTCTTATCTTCCAGGAGGCTGGCGAAGTGGTCTGAAATGACATAACGGGGGCCATCCCCCTGAATCAACACACATTCCCGATAAGTCGCTGCACCCGTTCCGCTGGCAAAGTTACCGGTTGCGATGTTGACTAAATTATCTTCGGTGTTTTGGTTAT
>CAYMYX010000087.1:0-2281 GCA_964394795.1 uncultured Peptoniphilaceae bacterium | reverse complement strand
TCGGTGGCGGCTAAGCGGGGTGGTGGTTTTATAGGTACCGCGGCTTACGCCACATCGAAGAATGGGGTGGTCGGCCTCTCCAAGGCAATCGCCAGAGAGGGAGCGCCTTACAATATTGCTTGTAACGTCGTCAGCCCGTCATGGATCAGGACGGACATGACTGCGGGAATTACTCCGGAGAAAGAAAAACTCATGGAAGCTGGCATACCCATGGGACGTGCTGCCCGCATCGAGGAAGTCGTTGCACTAATCTGCTTCTATGCTTCTGATGAAGCATCCTTTATCACCGGGGAAGTGGGTTGTGTCGACGGTGGATACTCCATGGACGGTTAATAGAGAAATGTAATAAATCCTAAAGAGCAGCTATGTATTTCAAAAATGATACAGCTGCTCTTTTTCATTTATTAATTTTTATATATAAATCTAGACATTGTATACTTAGCGTGCTATGCTTTAAGAGAAAACGTTTACCAAGTATTTATCAAAATATCTTGGATGTATAGGAAGAAGTTTTCAAGGATAAAACCAAAAAATGGAGGGAAAGATGAAAAAGTACTCAAAGTTGTTTTTGATGTTTGTCCTTTCACTAGCGCTACTTGTTGGCTGTCAAAATGACAATGCGACAGAATCTGAAGTGGTGAATAGCGAAGAGCAAGCGACAACCAGTGAGACAGAAGAAACCGCAACTAGTGAAGAAACTGAAACGACCGAAGAAGCTGAATCAACAGAAGAAAGTGAAGTTGTTGAAGAAAGCGAAGAAACTGAAGAAGCAAGCGAAACCGAAGGAGCAAACGAACAAGTTACCGCTCTTAAGGATGTCGCAGCTGTGAATAAGTTCCTTAATGAATCTGCAGCTTTAGGTGAAGGTTCCAAGGCAAACCCAGTAGCCGTTATTCCGATTAACCATATCGATGGCCCAGGTGGGGAAGACCTCTTCTATGCCTTTGTTAACTTCAAGTATGTGGCAAGAGATTATATCAAATATCAGATTACATATGTTTCCTGTACCTGCCGTGAAGCTTCCGTTAACTACTGGCAAACAGCCTATGTTGAGATGACTTTGCCAGAAAGTGGCAATATTGAAGACGCGGTTTATCAAACCATCAGCTTTGATAAGGATACCGGTGACCACTATACCGCGGGACACTGGGGCGACTCCGACCCAATTCCAAACGGAACAACTTACGAAGATATCAAGACTGAATACATCCCTTACTTCATCGACAAGACCGTTGGTGAAGTCAACGGACTAAGCACGATGAAAGACATCGACCTTGCTGATTACCAAGATGGCGAAGGCCGTGGCGAATATACCCTTGACGGTTTCTCCGGTGCATCTGTTTCTACTAACAACATCATCCGCATGCTGTTAGCAATCGGCCAATATCACGGCACAGATGCTTACTTCGGCGGCGGTGAGATTGAAGTCGTCGACGGTGGCGAAGAAGAGCCAGCTGATACCAGCGAAGAAGAAGGTACAGCAGTAGTCGGAACGCCTGGAACAACTCAAGAGCTTCCAGACCTACCAGCTCCTCGCAATACCGAAAATGAATTCAAGGCTAATCCTGATTCCGATGAGATGGCCCCTTGTACTGAAGATTCGTACGGCGTGGCTTGCTCATCCATCAATACCGAAAACTTGATTGACTTCATGGGTCGCGACGATGTTCTCTATATCGATTTGAGAGACTATAACGATTATTCGAAGAAGCACTTCCGCAACTTTGAAGTTATCCCATACTTCGCATGGATTTGGAATGAGAACGCAGCAACCGATTCTAGCCTCATCCAGCTTTACGGTGGAACGCCAAAAGAGCCAATCCCTGTTTACGAAGAGTCAGATAAGCTATTGGAAGTTCTCTTCCCTAAAGACAAAACATTATTTATCATCTGCCAATCCGGTGGTCGTGTAGAGATGCTCATGAACATCTTAGCTGCCCGCGGTTGGGATATGAGCAAGATTTATAATATCGGTGGTATGGCCCAATACACCGCTCCTGAGTATCGGGAATACATCACAGATATGCCTGAGTTTATCATTGATGCAACCTACAACTTTGAAGGGTTGACCAGGATAGCTCCTGCTGAATAAAAAAATTAACCTATACGAAGATGGGGCTGTTGCAAAATAGACCCTGTAAAACAAAGAAGGACTTGGCAAATTGCTAGGTCCTCTTTGTCTGCTGATACAATTGATGAGCCACAAACTAGTGAGATACAACAAGACAAAAAAAGAGGGCTGTGTCAGAATTTTTAGTCATTCTAACACAGCCCCTTTTCT
>CAYMYX010000086.1:0-2282 GCA_964394795.1 uncultured Peptoniphilaceae bacterium | reverse complement strand
GTACGCTACATCGAATTGTTAAGGATGAGTTTGACTGATTAGCAAAAAGAGTAGATGTGATTGTCGAGGCGACGCCTAAGATGCAGATATTCAGAGGTAGGAAAGAGGGATGAGACAAACGTCTCATCCCTCTTAAAAGGTCTATTCATTCAAATGTTTCATATGGAAGTCAAAGTGTTCCTCCAAGAACGTTGCGATGAAGAAGTAGCTATGATCATAGCCTTCTTCCTTGTGATAAACGACAGATGCGCCGCTTGTCGAAGCATTTTTCAGGAAGGTCGTTTCATCCAGTTGCTCCTCGTAAAACCCATCTGCACTTCCTTGTGTAATGAGAACCGGAATGTCGTTGACGGTTTTAATCAGTTCCGAGGCATCCCATTCCAACCAATTGGAAGTATCTTCACCAAGATAAGCAGTGAAAGCTTTTTGCCCCCAAGGCACATTCACTGGATTGGTGATAGGTGAAAAAGCTGAGACCGCTTTGAAACGTTCACGATTTCTCATACCGATGACCAATGCGCCATGACCGCCCATCGAGTGGCCCATGATGCTTTCTCTACCGGAGAAGTTCGGCACCAATGTCTTCGCAAGTTCGGAAAGTTCTTCAACGATATAGGAGTACATGTGGTAGTTGTTCGCCCATGGATCCTCGGTCGCATCCAAATAAAAACCGGCACCTTGGCCCAGGTCCCAACCTTCATCATCGGCGACACTTTCCCCGCGAGGAGAAGTGTCCGGGATGATGACAGCAACTTGGTATTTATCAGCAAGGCGTTGGAAGCCGCTCTTTTGGCTGAAGTTATCGTCTGTACAAGTCAGCCCTGAGAGCCACCAAATTAAGGGCAGCTCTTTTTTCTCAGGATTGTGGGGCAGGTAGAGGCTGAACGTCATCGTGCATTGCAGCATTTCGGAATTGTGTTGGTACTTTCTTTGTTCCCCATTAAAGGATTTAATATTTTGTATCATTTCCACTTGCATGGTTTCACTCCTCAAAAGTTAAGACAGTACGAATGGATTCACCTTTATGTAATAAATCGAATGCCTCATTGATAGCTGTAAAGTTCAAGTTATGGGTAATGAATGAATCAAGGTCGATCTTGCCGTTCATGAAATCATCAACCATTGCAGGTAATTCACTACGGCCTTTTACCCCGCCGAAAGCAGAACCGCGCCATACGCGACCTGTTACTAATTGGAACGGGCGTGTTGAAATTTCTTGCCCCGCACCAGCGACACCAATGATTGTACTTTCGCCCCAACCTTTGTGACAGCATTCCAAAGCTTGACGCATGACGTGGACATTTCCAATACACTCGAAACTGTAATCCACACCGCCGTCTGTCATTTCAACGATGACATCTTGGATAGGGCGGTCGAATTTCGACGGATTCAGGAAGTCAGTCGCGCCCATTTTCTTAGCCAACTCGAATTTGTCTTCGTTCAAGTCAATCGCGATGATACGGCTGGCTTTGGCTTGAACCAAACCTTGGATAACCGCAAGACCGATAGCACCCATTCCAAAGACAGCCGCAACTGCCCCCTCTTCGACTTTTGCGGTATTGTGGACTGCACCGATCCCGGTTGTAACCCCGCAACCGAATAAGCACACTTTATCCAGCGGTGCTTCTTCCTCAACTTTAACCAAGTTGATTTCGTTTACGACCGTGTATTCGCTGAAGGTACTTGTGCCCATGTAGTGGTACACAGGTTCGCCATTGTAAGAGAAACGTGTCGTGCCATCCGGCATTAGCCCTTTTCCTTGTGTTTCGCGAACTGCGCCACAAAGATTTGTTTTACCGGATAGACAGAATTTACATTTGCCACATTCCGGAGTGTACAACGGAATCACGTGGTCACCTGGTACAACAGAGGTTACACCTTCACCTACAGAAACAACGACTCCGGCCCCTTCATGGCCCAAAACGGCAGGGAAGACACCTTCTGGATCGTCTCCTGATAGTGTAAAGGCGTCGGTATGACAAACCGAGGTATACAATATTTTCACTAAAACTTCATTTGCTTTTGGCTCTTCGACATCGATTTCGACAATCTGAAGTGGTTCGCCTGGCTTAAATGCGACTGCTGCTCTACTTTTCATGTTGAATTCCTTCTTTCTTAAAAACGTCTATTTTAATTTACAATATTTCGTATTGCACTATTTAACATAACACATCTAAATGAAAAGAAATGTTGTTATGCCCTTAACTTACGAAGATCTTTGAATAACTATGCTATACTATATTTGAGAAGGCTTACAATAAAAGGAGGTCTAACGATGCAAT
>CAYMYX010000085.1:1159-2289 GCA_964394795.1 uncultured Peptoniphilaceae bacterium | reverse complement strand
TACTACATTGCGGCTTCGCCTTCATTCCGTAGCCGCGCATGCTGGCTGGCGTTATGCGGCAATACGAATATCGGAGTTAATTTTTGAAGCCTACATCTGAACAACAGCGAAACCGATTGGTTTCTGAACTACTTAATGACTTATCGGAAGATAACCTTGCAATTTTTGCTGGCGCCGGGCTATCTGCTCCCGCAGGATTTGTTAGTTGGTCTGAACTGCTACGGCCCATAGCAGAAGAGCTGGAGTTAGAGGTTGAACGAGAAACGGACTTGGTTGCTTTAGCCCAGTATCATTGCAACTCAAATTTGGCAAATAGGGGAAAGCTCAATCAACTTTTGATCAATGAGTTATCGGACGAGGCGGAAATCACCGCAAATCACAAGATTCTTGCAAAGCTTCCAGTCTCAACGTATTGGACCACTAATTATGACAAGCTTATTGAAAAGGCCTTAACCGAAGCGGGAAAGATACCGGACACAAAGCATCGGATTAAGCAACTGAGTTTTACTAAGCGAGGCCGTGATGCCGTTGTTTATAAAATGCATGGGGATATTGATCATCCGGATGAGGCTGTGCTTACAAAAGATGATTACGAGAACTATCACGTAAGAATGCAGCCATTCATTAATGCTTTAAGCGGTGATCTGGTCTCTAAAACGTTTCTATTTCTCGGGTTTAGTTTTACAGACCCCAACCTAGATTACATTCTTAGCCGGGTAAGGGTTGCTTACTCAACTGACCAAAGACAACATTATTGTATACAGAGGGTAGTTGTATCGGAAGCTGGTGAAGAGCAGGCAGATACAGAATACAGAGAGCGAAAGCAGGAGCTATTCATACAAGATTTGCTTCGGTTCGGTATAAAAACGATATTGGTCTCAGACTATTCAGAAATTACTGAAATTCTTCGAAAGCTTGAGTGGGCATATAGACGTAAGACGATTTTTCTATCTGGTGCGGCACACGAGTATGGTCGATGGGCCCCTTCAGAGGCGGAAAATTTTATTTACTCCCTGGCCAAAGACATCGCAGCTCTCGATTTTAGAGTTGTCTCCGGCTTTGGGCTAGGTGTGGGAAGTTCGGTTATTACAGGTGTTCTAGAGCATGTGTATATGAGCGGAAAGCGGCTC
>CAYMYX010000085.1:0-1149 GCA_964394795.1 uncultured Peptoniphilaceae bacterium | reverse complement strand
GGCTCGACTCAGATCAGTTGATTCTTAGGCCTTTTCCCCAATCCGAAATCGGGTCTCGATCAATCTCTGAAGTATGGCATGAGTATCGTACTGATATGATTTCATACTCCGGAATAGCTATATTCCTTTTTGGGAATAAATTGAAGAATGATGAGGTCGTGCTTTCTGACGGGCTAATTAAAGAGTATGAAATAGCAAAAACCAACGACCTTCTTCTGCTTCCCGTTGGGGCTACGGAGTATGCGACGCGTGAGATTTATTCCACACTAATGAAAGAAGGTTATTTTGATAGCCCTGAGTTCCCGGCTAAAGCCCGAAAATATATAGATCAGCTGGGTGATGTTAATGCAGATCTCTCGACGATTAAAAATTCAGTTATTGATTTACTAAAGTATTTTAAATGAGGAGTCCAGTATGACCAAGCGGAATTGTTTTTATAGCTTTCATTATTTGCCAGATAATTGGCGCGCTGGGACAGTGCGTAGTATTGGAGCAATAGACGGAAACAAGCCGACATCCGACAACAATTGGGAAGAGGTTAAAAAAGGCGGGGATCCTGCAATTAAAAAATGGATTGCAGACGAAATGTCCGGGAAATCATGCGTTGTTGTTCTTGTCGGGAGCAATACCGCCGGGCGAAAATGGATTAATCATGAAATAATTAAAGGATGGGATGATGGCAAGGGAGTTGTCGGAATATATATCCATGGACTAAAAGACAGCAATGGAAATGTTTCAACCAAAGGTGACAACCCCTTTGACTCAATTGGTTATGGAAATACGGGAAAGAAATTGTCATCCGTCGTAAAATGTTATAATCCGGCTGGATCAACAAGCCAAGAAAAATATGACTGGATAAAAACACATCTCGCGAATGCGGTAGAAGAGGCGATACGCATCAGAAAAGAAAATTGATGCTTTGGTGCATGAAAGTTGCCGCATAACCAGGCCAAGCACAGCGACAGCCTTTCCGTTGCGGCTTCGCCTACACTCCAAGGCTGCGCGTGTTGGCAGCGTTATACATCAGAATAATCTCAATGGCCGCTTCTGGCCGAAACCGGTCCTCCGACATGTTGCTCAACGGTGACACCAGCCCCGCGACATGCGGGATGAGCCTGATAGGGATGGCTTCGGCGCAACTTCTGGTAC
>CAYMYX010000084.1:0-2380 GCA_964394795.1 uncultured Peptoniphilaceae bacterium | reverse complement strand
TCTCGTAGCCGGCCTGCCAGTAGTTGGCAGGCCGGCTGCTTTCGGCCAGAAGCGGACAATAAGCCCAAACTTAAACAACCTCTACGTCCAATTAAGTGAGTGCTACACCTCCCCAGACCGCCTGTTATTTAAAACCTCTACCAGTTTACTCACTTTAATGGCAGGCATCGTTCTATGAATAATTGCATGACAATTAGGGCACAAAGGCTTGAGATCTTTAACAGGGTCAACCTCATACTCTTCCTTAATCTCAGATAACGCCACTTCATGGTGGACATGTATAAAGTTACGCCCAATTTTACCGTAAAAATCTTCGAAATCGAACTTGCAAACAAAGCATTTATACCCATAGTAATCTAAACATTGTTTTCTTGCCTTAGGGTTTCTTTCATAAGAATTTACAGATATTTTCCTTGTTGCGCCTTCAATATACTTTTCAGGTTCAAAAACCTCTTCTGCTAAAGAAATGTCGGCTTCATCTTCATCACCTAGGGCATACCAGCACCCCGAAACGCCCACCAAAAACTTTTCCTCCAACACAGGATCGAAACTTTTTATCTTAGCGGTCCCATCAATTTTCTCAGAATATTGCATTGGGAAAGTTTTTAGATTATACCCCTCCTCCTCAACTAGGCGAATATGCTCCAATGATTGAGAGCGACCAGGGCCCTTCCATTCACTATCAAATATCAAACCATCTTTATGGACATCCCATAGCCCAAATATGACGAAATGTTCATCATGATTGACAAACGACCAACTCCAATTCCAGTTCTTGCAAGTTGCCCCGACTGATTCTATGAACTTTTTCCTGCTAGTCATAACCCTTCTCCAGTAATTCGGACACAAGCAACCATGTCATCTTAACTATCTAAACATGAACATCATCTTAGGATAAAAATCTACTATCGGCCAGAAGCGGACGTTTATAGCACTGTGATATATCGCAAAATTTCTGCAGAAATTTTTACTGCGAATAGGTGGGAATTTTTCCGTCGACAGTATTGGTTAGGGTTCAATCTGCCCTGTAACAAAGTGCCTCTCTGCGTTTATCAACGTCTTATTCTTCACTTCTAGATATTTTCGTCTCTTAACCATATCATCGAATAGAGCTGATCTGTCTAACACTTCTCCCTTGGCATCGAGGCTCATTATTACCAAACCGCTCAAGTCAGGATGGTGATTGGCTGCGAAATCCTTAAGACACTCATCAATAGTTATCTCTGAGTCTTTCGCACGCTCTTGGGTTAATGCGCGGACACATTTATGTATTCGGCCAAATGCCGACATATTCTCTCGAACCAAGAGTCTTAAATCGACCCTCTCACCTACACCTCTGAGCTCATTTAGAATTCTTTTATTGAAACTGCCATCCTTCACCAACTCCTCCACAGACACGTAGGGGATAGCGTTATGACGGCAGGCTTCCCTTGTATCTAGCCAACTACCACCTAAAGTAAATGAATGAACCGGCAGACCACAGTGCTGCACATGGTTGCGAATTTCATATAGGGCTCGGTAGCCCAAGAATTCAGTGTAAACGGTCCTTCGCTCCTGATGAAAAGCCTCTGTTTTCTCAGGCTGATCTGGGAAAATTGTCGAAAGATGCTGGGGAACATGGTCAATATACGACCTACACATAGCCAGGAGATTCATAACCGCAAGATTTGCGGATTGAATATGCTCGATAAAGTCTGACCAAGAGATCTCTCTATAGAGAAGCCCATTGATGGAAGAGCCATAAACCACCTGTTCAAACCCGAGGTAATTTCGAATCAAAAGGTCATATTTTTCCTCAATCGCCAATAGCTCAAAGAGTGCTTGGCGGGCCCCTGAGACTTCCCGAAAATATATTTCACTTATAGGTTTTTCTACTTCCGAATCTAACATTTGGCGACGAAGAATGAATCTCATTACGTTTAAACCTTAATGTCTAATCCATGCATATTCGAGCTTTTCAACATGCGCTGCAACCTTTGTCGATATTCAGCATACCTAATCTCCAAAAAGGCCGCTCAGAATTTTTGGGGCATCTTTTCTTGGCTCTTTAACTGCTTCAGCAATCCCATCAGCCTAGACTAAAGTTCTCCAGTCGGCCAGAAGCTGCCTTTCAGCTCATGCTTATACAACGCCTCAAGTATCAGCGCAGATTACTGTGCCTGAGCGCTTAGATTAATCACATTACTTAAATACCTTGCTATTTAAAAAATCAACAATCTTTTCTTCTGCTCCCATTTCTCGCATCTTCTCCACCGCCGAAGCAACAGCTTTTTTCATTTCCTCTTCATTGAATGTAACGTCAGATCCCTCTTTAAGATTGAAATTTATCTTTCCTGCAATGCCCCCCATTTCCATAGCTTTATCATCGGAATGCAAATCA
>CAYMYX010000083.1:0-2477 GCA_964394795.1 uncultured Peptoniphilaceae bacterium | reverse complement strand
AATTGTATAAGTCATTCTTTCAAAATATTGAATTATGTTTTATATTGAGCCATCCAAACATTGTCCCCGAGGGTGTTCCAACCAAAAACCACGTGGGCCATCCCTCCCTCAACCCCCTAGGAGGCCATAACAAAAGGAGATGGCCTAAACCATCTCCTCGGATATTCTCCCCAAATTATCAGCAAACTCTCCCCCTACTTCAAATCTGCCTTCTTTTGTTTTTCGTACTCAGACATCGTCTTTTCAAACTCTTCGAGGAGTTGTACCAGTTCCCCTTCGCTCAAGACTTCTTTGGCAAGTTTCGCGAACTCTTGCTCCTCTTCGTCCATGTGGTGCTCGATGACTTCCTTCAAGGTGCTGAACTTGGCATCCCAAGTCTCGTTGCGGATACCGGTCTTCTCGACGACGGAGAATTGGTAAGAGGCTAGGCTGTGCTCTTCCTTCATCTCTCGAGCAACATCTAAGTCTTCCTTGGACTCCAACTTTTCCATAACCGCGGCGAAGACAGTGTCTTCCTCAGCATGGTGGTGAGAGTAGATCATGACGTATAAGTCTTCGAAGAGTTTTCTCTTCTTCTTTCCGTCTTCCTCAGCTTCAATCTGTGCGATAATATCTTTTGCCTTATTGTGTTCTTCCACGTTGTGCTCTAAGTAATTCATAAACACCTCCTCTTTCTACAATGGATATACCCATATTATTCACAATATGGAAGAATTTTTCCATATGGGGTAAGTAAAAAAGGTAAAACGATTTAAGACAGACTATAGCACTTAAAATAAAGGAGCTAATTATGGATAACAAAACGACACGCGAAGAGAAAAAAGACATTCTATTGGAGATCCTTAAAGATAATGATAACGTCCTGCTCACCACGGTATCACTGAGCGGAAACTTAGTAACTCGCCCAATGCGGACCCAAGAAACTGAGTTCGACGGCGACCTCTGGTTCATGACCAAGAAAGGTACTGCAAAATACGATGAGATTATGGCCAATCCAAAGGTCAACATCGGAATCTTTGATAAGTCGTATGCATCAGTAGCGGGCCATGCAACCATCGTCGAAGACAACGCGAAGAAAGAAGAGTTTTGGAACTCCTTCTACGAGAAGCTCTTCGACACCAGCTACGATGATCCAGACCTAGTTCTCATCAAGGTAACGCCAGACACGGCAGAGTACTGGGAGACCGGCAACTTCACGAAGTCAGTTTCCAACTTCTTCAAGCAAGTCGTCGGCAACGATCATCCCGATGAAGAAGACGACGTTAACGCGTCCATTGACCTCTAAAATGAACGACACGAGCTACAAGATAGTAAAAATAAAGGAGGCCCCTTCCCTAACAGAAAGGGCCGCCTCTTGGTTTCATGATAAGTGGAAGATTCCAAAAGAAGCCTACTTGGCAAGCATGGAAGCATCAATCAATGGGGACGATGTTCAGGAATGGTATCTCCTGATGGACGGGGACGATATCATTGGCGGCATGGGCGTCATCGAAAATGACTTCCACGACCGCAAGGACCTTGCGCCTAACATCTGTGCCGTTTACATCGAAGAAGACTATCGGGGGCAGGGACTGGCCGGCGATTTCCTCACCCACGTCGTCGAAGACAACAGGCAAAAGGGCATCAGCCCCATCTACCTCTTCACCGACCACATCGGTTATTACGAGCGGTATGGGTGGGTCTTTGAGACGATGGCCCTAGGTGACGACGGAAAGCCCAGCCGCATCTACGTCCACCACTAAGTTCCACAATAAGTCATATAGGAGAAGTTCGAAGGTGTTTCCATGAACTTCTCTTTTTCTTTGTTATCCTCGTAGGGTTTCTTAAGCTCTTGCAGGAACTCGTCAAACAAGGTCAAGTCGCCGCCTTCGGCGGCTTCCAGCGCCTGCCCAACCCAGTAATTCCTCGCAACAATAATTGGATTGGCGGTCTCCATCAGCTTCTGGGCTTCCTCCATTGACGAACCCTCTTCCGCCAACTTCTTCTCCCAAGCCGCTTTCCATTCATCAGATTCCTTGCGCGAATAAATCTCCTTAGCAAAATCCAAACGCCGCAAATCCACAAACGTATTCGTGTAATCCAACTTGTTTTCTTCCATGAAGGTCAACAGCTGACCCAACAGCGACTTGGCTTCCCCATCAATCTTGGTCAACCCAATCTTCTTTGCCATCTCCCCGTAGTAGGCTTCCTCAAAGTAGGCCGCAAACTTGTTCAGCTTTTCCAAAATCTTACTTTGTGCCTCATCCTCATTCTCATCAATCAATGGCAGCAGAGTCTCCCCAAAGCGAGTCGTGTTCCACAACAGAATCGCCGGCTGCTGGCCATACCGATATCGACCAAACCGATCAATCGACGAAAACACGGCATCCAGGTCGTAGGTGTCGAGGAAGGCGCATGGTCCATAATCGAAGGTCTCGCCGGAGATGGATGTGTTATCCGTGTTCATGACCCCATGGATAAATCCAAGGGCCATCCAC
>CAYMYX010000082.1:0-2479 GCA_964394795.1 uncultured Peptoniphilaceae bacterium | reverse complement strand
AGCATGGTTTGGCCGCAAGAACGTCTTTAATATTGAAAATGAATCTGACCATACTTGGATACCAACAGAAGAACGTATCATTTTCTCTGAAGAAAAAGGGGAAACGTGGCAAGACTACGTTAAGGATACTCGATTGGAAATAACATGTGGTGAGGGACCTTATCTGATGAGCCGCTATGATGCAGTAACAGGTGATGTCATTTTACCGCTCAATCGAAGAGTAGGATTACTGGATAGGAAACTACGTGTTGTCAGTGAGAACACCACTAAAAGTGGAGAATGGCTGACCTGGGGCAAAGAAGCTTTAATGGCTATTTATGGCTTTGAGTGGCAAGGTGACAATCTGCTTTTGGCTCGGGAAGCGGCTTTCTATACATTCTGCGATTATTACGAAGCCAAGTTTGGAAAACCAGTCCCTAAAAAATCATTGGAAGGAATGGCTTACATCATATCTTGGAACCTATGGCAGATGGATGGTCTCAAAATGGTTCTTCCCGGTTCTTGCGGTAAGAAAGAATGTTGCATCAATCAGACTGAAATAGATCAAAAAAATAAAGAAGAAAGAATTTCTCCTACTCTGTTTAATGAGCCGATAGAACCCATCTGGGAAATCCGTGAATGCGAAGGGTGTAAAACAGGAGATGTAAATCGTCATAACGGGATTTATTGTCGCGTCAGAGACTGGAACTACACTGGTAATGATGAAGACAAACGAAAACCTTTTTTCATAACACTATTGAATAATAAATAAACATATATCATGGCAGTATATACAACCATTCAATCAGTAAAAGCCAAACATGGCAATGGTCTATTTGATGATAGTGCCATTGTGTTGCGCGATGAACAAGAAAAAGCCGTTACAGAAGCTTTTCGATATTTCAAGAAAAAGTCCGGAGGTAAATTCCTTTGGAATGCCAAGATGCGTTTCGGGAAAACCATCTGTGCTCTTGAATTGGCCAAGCGTATGGGACAAATGGAAGGCGATAAAGCTGTACATCGTACCATCATTGTGACACATCGACCTGTAGTGGGGAGCAGCTGGAAAGAGGATTTTGAGAAAATCTTCGGGTCGAACAATCCCGACTATCACTATGCCACAAAGTTTGACGATGCTGCCGAAGGTGATTTCTATGCCCTCGAAAAGCGAGTAAATGACGAAGGCAAGCACTATATATTCTTTGCTTCCATGCAATATCTGCGTCGTGCGCGCATGGTGGGTGGTGACAATGACGAACAGCTGAAGATAGATATTCTTCAAAACAAGTGGGATCTTGTGGTGATAGATGAAGCGCACGAGGGCACTCGCACCAATCTTGGACAAAGAGTCATAGATACACTTACCAAGACCAACACAAAGGTTCTTAACCTTTCGGGCACGCCATTCAACCTCTACGAAGATTTCACCGACGAGCAAATTTATACCTGGGACTATATAAAGGAGCAGACTGCTAAACGTGAATGGCCAAACAAGCACAAAAATGAGCCGATAGAGAACAATCCCTATCGTGAATTGCCTGACATGGAGATTCGCACTTACAATCTGGGAAACTTGGTTAAAGAGACGTTTGGCGACGATGCGACCTTCCAATTCAAAGAATTCTTCCGCACCTATCAAGGAAGCAATATCACTAAAGAGCAGAAAGGCAGATTCGTTCACGAAGAGGCGGTGAGCAACTTCCTGGACTTGATGTGTACCGAAGATGAGAATAGTCACTATCCTTTTTCCACTGATGAGTATCGCAGTTTCTTTAACCACACGCTATGGGTAGTGCCGGGAGTAAAAGAGGCTAAGGCACTGGAAGAGCTACTCAACCATCATCCTGTATTTGGCGATTTTGATGCTATTATCAATGTAGCAGGCAGCAACGACGATGACGAGACTCGTTCGGATGCGCTTGATAAAGTGAAGAAAAAGATTGGTGACTATCCCGAACAGACTTACACTATTACCATTTCTTGTGGCCGATTGACAACAGGTGTCACGGTACGTCCTTGGACGGCTGTTTTCTATCTGAAAGGTTCCGAAAACACTTCGGCTGCCACCTATATGCAAACCATATTCCGTGTGCAATCGCCTTATCACTACACCGATGGCGATGGCAACATGCAAATGAAAACGAAATGTTATGTTTTCGATTTCGCTCCCGACCGTTCACTCAAGATGGTGGCGGAAACTGCCAAGTTTGCTACCCTCACGCAAAAGGAAAAGAGCTATGCGCAGGCTGCCACTTCTCGTGAGAAAGATATGGAGAACATGGACAACTTCTTGTCTTTCTGCCCGGTTATCTCCATGGAAGGTGGAAAGATGGTTGAATTCGAAGCCAACCAATTATTCGAGCAGTTGGAGCATGTCTATGTGGATCGTGTTGTCCGCAATGGTTTCAATGACAATAGTCTTTACGACGTGCGTGAACTGATGAACCTGGCTCCGGAGGAACTGGATGACTTGAATATACTGGGCGATGAAATTGGCAAA
>CAYMYX010000081.1:0-2522 GCA_964394795.1 uncultured Peptoniphilaceae bacterium | reverse complement strand
AATTCGTAATTATGTTTTACCGATAGCCCCGTTGGGTCATACATAATTCTAAAAAATGAATTTATGTATTATTGTAGAGGAAATAGGATTATACCAAAACGAAAATATATCGATTTGGTATATAAGGCATAGTGGTAGCCATACGAAAGAGGACCTGGCAATTTGCCAAGTCCTTCTTTGTTTTATAGAGTTTATTTATCTTTTGAGAAAGCATCCTTTGCTCCCTTGAGGAAGCTTACGCTGTTACCGTAGTTCAGCGTAGCTGACCTGTAAATCTTGATACAGATGAAGGCAACAACCGCTGTGGATAAGAGGAGGATGCCTAGGGATAAGAGGAGCTCGCTGGTGCTCACCCCAAAGGCGGAATAGCGGATAAACATCGCATAGGGGGAGGTAAAGGGGATATAGGACGTGACCTTTAGGAGGGCACTGTCTGACGATCCGTACAGGCTGAAGAAGGCGACGAAAAAGGAAATCATCGTGATCGCATTGATGGGGACTAAAGCCTTGTTGATATCTTCAATCTTGGAAACGAGAGCGCCACTGGTGGCGAAGATGAAGAGGTAGAGGGCAAAGCCTACAATCGAGAAGACGGTGAAGACTAAGAAGAGTTCAGGGGTGATGCTCTCTTGGATCATCGCCAAGATTGATGCAGGGTATGACCCTTTGTTTATGGTTAGGCCGATGACGATTGCGGCACCGAGAATCAGAATTTGAATCAGTGCGGTCACAAGGCCGGCTAACACTTTACCGATGACCAAAGTGGTTGGATTCGTCGAAGTGATCAGGACTTCCATCGTGCGGTTAGATTTCTCCGTTGCAATCATTGTTGCTGTGGATGATCCGTACAGCATGATAATCATATAGAGGAGGAAGACGCCGATGTAGGCGATGAAGAAGTTTTGCAGTGCAGATTTCTCTAGCGATTCTACGACCGGTGGGTTCGGTTCTCCTACCATCTTCTGATAGATATCAGGGCTGACCCCTTCGTCGGCCAACAGCTTCTGGTTTTTGTAATCCACAAATCCTTCAGCATACATGCGAACGTCGGTGGACATATTCTCGCTCTTTACAACCGCCCGCATGTCTTCGTTTTCAAAGACGATACCGACCGGAATGGTTTCGTCCATCAAATCTTGCTTCAAAGCTTCTTCACTATCCACTTGTTCCATGGCGGCGAAGGGGAAAATCTGGCTGAGGATTTCTTGGTCGATGGAATCATCCGCGACGTATTTACCTAGGTCTACGTCAGGCGGAAGTTCTTGCACTTCGCCACTTCCTTCAGCTTCATCCACAGATTCATCGGAAGCAGAGAGGCCTAAGATGGTGGGTAGTGAAGTTAGAGCGAGGACCAATAAAACCATGATGATGCTGGAAATCCAGAAGCTCTTCTTTTTCAATTGATTTTTTAGTTCAAACTTAAAGGTTGACCAAATATTACGCATGGCGTTCACCTACCGTTTCAATAAAGATGTCATTCAAGCTGGGCTCATAATCTGCGTAAAGTTCAACATCTCCGCCTAGGTCAGCCAAGAGCTGCATGATTTCTTTCGGTTCCTTATCAAATTGGATGATGAGGGATTCTTTGTCTTGATCGATAGGGAAGTCGCCAAATTGCCTTAAGCGTTTCGCTAGCTCGTCATCGGACCAGTCTCGCATACTCAGCCTCTTTTTGCCGAAGCCCTTCTCTCTTTTGATTTCTTGCAGAGATCCGTCGAGGACAATCTCGCCCTTATTGATGAGGACAATGTCGTCGCAGAACTGCTCAACACTGGCCATCTGGTGGCTGGAAAAGATAACAATTCGACCCTTGTCGACAAACTCCATCATGACGTTGGAAAGGCTCTGGGCGTTGACGGGGTCTAGACCGGAAAAAGGCTCGTCCAAGATTAGGATGTCCGGATCGTCGATGACGGACTGAACGATTTGAATCTTTTGCTGGTTACCTTTGGATAGGGTTTCCAGATTCTTGGTGAAGTAGTCCCCTAACTCAAAGCGGTCGACCCAGTACTTGGCGCTCTCTTTCGCCTTGCCGGTGGACATTCCTTTCAACTCGCCTAGGTAGACTAACTGGTCTTGGACGCTGATACCTGGGTAGAGTCCTCTTTCTTCAGGCATGTAGCCAATCTTGAAGCTATCTCGGTCGAAGGGTTTGCCGTCGTAAAGGATCTCTCCGGAATCCGGTGCAAAGACATCCATTAGGATACGGATTGTGGTCGTTTTGCCGGCACCATTTCGACCTAGGAAACCTAGGGGGACGCCAGGCTGAGCTTCGAAGTGGATATCCTTAAGGATATGCGTACCGGAGAAGCTCTTATTAATGTTGTTCAGTAATAAGGTCAAGGTAATCTCCTTTTCACATTGTTAGGGAAGATTTTTTCAACTTCCTTTACTATAAATATTATAGTATCCAACTTAAATTTAACACTATTTCACCATTGTTAAACCTTCGTAACAAAAGATTAATTATTGATAAAGAATTGGTTATTTGCTCAGGTCTGTGTTTGCAAAAATGTCCTGCT
>CAYMYX010000080.1:0-2526 GCA_964394795.1 uncultured Peptoniphilaceae bacterium | reverse complement strand
CACGCATCGTTCGAGCATAGGATGGTATTGCTCCCAAGCTGAGAGCGATGATGAGGTTTTGAGTTGACGCTCCAAAGGAGGCCACAATGGCGATGGCTAGAAGCATCCCAGGTATAGCATAGAGCACATCCAACATACGCATGATCAGGTTATCGACACGTTTGCCAAAGTAGCCCGATAGCGCTCCCAAAAAACCACCTACTAAAAATGGAAGCACGGTTGCTGAGATTCCTACTAATAAGGAGATTCGGGTCCCGAATACAATCCTAGAGAAATTATCGCGACCGACATTATCCGTGCCAAAGGGGTAGCGAAGGGAAGGAAACTGCAATAGATTAGAGTAGTCATTACTAATAGCAAAGCTCTCACTAAATCCATAGGGACTGGTAATAGCCAAGACAATGAGGAGCACGATAAAGGAGAGACCCAATAATGCTGCTTGATTTTTCAAGAGTTTCTCTCTTATGGCGCTCTTTCTAGAATCTGAGCTACTGCGAGAGTCCATAAAGAAACACCAAGCGCTGAGTAATGCTAACACATTTCCACTGAGACTAGTTAACGCCAAAAGTATGAGACCGATGCGTGCCAGTGGAGTCGCCTTCATGAGTTTCGTGTGCAGGACATAGAGGACAAGCTGAATTAGTAAGAATGCACCGAGAATGCCCATGGTCAAAAAGAACGTGTTAGAGACATAAGGCTTAAATACATTGGTGGCTGTTACCAGAATCGCTGCTAGATGAACTAGAATGGCATAACCTAGATAATAGCTCCCAGTGCTTTTTTGTCGGCGAAGTCCCCAAAGGCCTGTTAAAAAAACAAAGACGTTTAAACTGAGGATTCCAGGGATCATGATTAGGGACCAAGGAGGTTCTTTTCCTGCTAGGACCCGCCTAGTATAGACCTCGTGAATCAGGGTGAAGACTGCACTCACTACAAACATGCTCAGGGTGATGGGATGGAGCCGAAATGGCGACCATCTGATGGAGGCCAGCAGTAGCAACAGAGTAAAAAATCGACTCAGATTATTGTTAAACCGCACACTTTTTATAAAGATCGTATCTCTTAATTTCATTTGATTTGCCCACTTTGAATTCTCGAACGGATTCTTGGATCGATAAAGCTATAGAGTAAATCGATGACCAAGTTGACAATAGATAGTATAATTGCAATATAGATGACTCCAGCGAGAATAGAGGGAGTATCTGGTACAAACTGTTTATCGACAATATAACTTCCAACGCCGCTGATGTTAAAGACTTTCTCCGTGACAGCAGATCCTCCAAGCATCCCTCCAAATTGCAGACCGATCACGGTTATAATTGGAATTAAAGCATTTGGAACAGCGTGGCGCAGGATGACTTGCTTGCGAGGGATTCCTTTACTTCTGGCAGTTAGAATATAGTCCTCATTGATCACTTCAAGTGTCGAGGAGCGAGTCATTCTAGCAACCGATGCCATCAGTTGGGTGCCTAAGATAAAGGCCGGCATTAAAAGCGATAGATAATTCGACGCATTATAGGTTGCCGGAAGCCAACCCAGCCTAATGGAGAAGGTCAGTATAAAGATCAGACCTTGCCAAAAGCTCGGAATCGAAATGCCAATGAGTGCAATCAGCATAAATAAATGGTCGAATGTAGAGTTGCTTTTTACTGCAGCATAGACACCGGCAGGCAGTGCTACGGTTAAAGAAAGGGTCAAGGCCATGAGGGTCAAGGTTAACGTTACAGGAAAACGACGTAGTATACTTGATACCACGGGTAGATTACCCTCATAACTCAGGCCCAAATCAAAGGTCAATAATCCTTTAATCGTTCTTCCTAACTGAACCAGATAAGGTTGATCCAGTCCATGAATGCGTCGGAAGTTTTCAATCGATTCTGGTGCAGCTTGTGTACCCAGGATATTGACAGCAGGATCTGAAGGAGAGAAGTACATTAAAGTGAAGACAATGAGCGTCACTCCAAATATAACGAAAACCATCATGATCAGGCGTTGAACAATAAAGCGCAGCGTCGGTCTGGAGTATATATAGAGCACAGGAATCATTAAGATTCCTAAGGCCCAAGAAACAGGGTTATTTTCTAATAAGTCTACCATCACTGCACCAAAGCGAGCCTGAGGCAAATGTTGATCATCTAATTGTTGCTTAATCCAGGCTTGTTCAAGAGAAGGGAATTCTTTTTTTAGCTGCTTGTCCACCGAACGCTCTATGTCACTCTCATCCAAAGACTCATGGAAAAACCGCCTTTTATTTATTTCACTGGCGATTAGCTTTTCTCTCAAATCCAATTTAAGTTCATGAAGCCTCTGATCATTTTTCAATGCCTCCACGATGGGCCTGTACTGTGATCGCCTTCTGAGCATGTCAATTAAAACTACGATAGCAAGTGGTAATCCAAGTAGTATGATAAGGATCCTTAAGATGGGCCGTTGATAGCCAAGTATAAATGAATTGATTAGACGTGTTTTCATAGGATGCTCTTTTCATTGTTTTAGCAAGTTTTAAATATTATCTGTTTTAAGCTT
>CAYMYX010000079.1:0-2953 GCA_964394795.1 uncultured Peptoniphilaceae bacterium | reverse complement strand
CGCGGGTGATGAGTAATGTCTACGAGCACCTGATTCGACGCTTCGGTGCCGCGGTAAACGAAGCCGCTGAGGACTTCATGACGCCTCGCGACGTGGTTCACCTGGCCACGGCGATGGTGATTCACAACGACATCTCACTGTTCGAGCAGAACCCCGGCATCATTCGCACGCTATACGACCCGACCTGTGGGACAGGAGGCTTCCTCTCAGATGCCATCTCCTACGTCGAGAGTATGCGTCACCGAGACAAGGTGCCGCCCAAGATTGTCCCGTTCGGGCAAGAGGTCGAGCCTGAAACCCATGCCGTGGCCATAACCGGCATGATGATCCAAGGCTACAAGACCGAGAACATTAAACTGGGCAACACCCTGTCTGATGACAAGCTGCCAGAACGGCGCTTCCACTACGGGCTGAGTAATCCCCCCTTCGGAAAAAAGTGGGATATCGAAAGTGATGTTGTTGAAAACGAGCATGAAATGTTTGGTTACTCCGGCCGCTTTGGTCCCGGGCTGCCACGCAAGAACGATGGCTCGATGTTATTCCTGATGCACCTGGTCTCCAAAATGGAGCGCCCTGAAGAGGGTGGGGGACGATCCGCCATCGTGTTATCAGGCTCCCCACTTTTCAATGGCAACGCTGGCAGTGGCGAGTCGGAGATCAGACGCTACCTGCTGGAGAACGACTACGTCGATGCTATCGTGGCCCTGCCTACGGATATCTTCTTCCGCACCGGAATCGGTACCTATCTGTGGGTGCTTGATAACCACAAGCCCAAAGAGAGAAAGGGAAAGGTGCAGCTAATCGACGCTACTAAGATGTATCGCCCCATGCGCAAAAATGAGGGTAACAAGCGGCGTGAGATCGGCCCCGAGCAGTGCGATGAAATTCTACGTATCTACGATGCCTTCGAGAACAAAGGCGTCAGCAAAATTATGAATTACCGTGAGTTTGGCTATCGTCGGCTCAAGGTTCTCCGCCCTCTGCGCAAGGTGCTGTACATCGATCCGGAAGGCCTTGAGCGCCTTCAAGGCGAGAAGGCCTGGGCAAAGCTAACCAAAGCCAAGCAGCAGGCCTGGATAGAGAAGATAGAGCAGGAAATAGGCAGTACGCACCCCTATAACTGGGCTGAGACTGCAGTTGAGTACGCGGTAGGCCAAGCGGTGATTACTAAAGCCAAGACCACCTTCATCAACGCCATCCGCAAATCCTTCGAGAAGGACGATCCTGAAGGCGATCCTGTACTAGACAAGCAGGGAAACCCCAAGCCTGACAAGGATCTGACAGATTACGAGCAGGTTCCGTTGGGTCGTGATGTGCGCGACTACTTCGCTGAGGAAGTTCTTCCCCATATGCCTGATTCTTTTCTTGACGAGGAATTTTGCGACGATCAGGACGGCAAGTTGGGAAAGGTCGGTTACGAGATTAACTTCAACCGCTACTTCTATCAATACCATCCGCCTCGCCCGCTAGAAGCAATTGATACCGACCTAAACCAGATCGAAGCGGAAATTCGTAAGATACTGGACGAGGTGACCGAATGAGCCACTACAAATCCTATCAAGAATATAAAAATTCAGGCATCGAATGGCTGGGTGATATACCGAAGCATTGGGATATTTATGATTTCTGGATCATATCAAAAGTTAAAAGCTTAACTAGCGACAAGCCTGAGACTTTGCTTTCAGTATATCTTGACCGTGGAGTTATTCCACACTCTGAAGGCGGAGGACTGGTTCACAAACCTTCAGACAGTCTCGAAAAATACCAGCTGGTAGAAGAGGGCGACTTTGTCATGAATAACCAGCAAGCTTGGCGTGGCTCCGTTGGGGTTTCTAACTATAGAGGGTTAGTCAGCCCGGCTTACCTTGTCTTTTCTTTAAATAAAAACTTAGTTAATCAAGATTTCGCCAAATACTTGTTAAGAGACAAGGTCTATGTTGAGCAATTCATGCTTTGCTCATTAAGCGTTGGAACTATTCAGCGTCAAATAAAGTGGCCGCATCTTAGAAAGATGAAAGTGGCTCTTCCTCCACTACCAGAGCAAATGGATATCTTTTCTTCTCTTGAGAGAGAAGTAAAAAGAATCGATACACTTATAAAGAAGAAGAATCGATTCATCGATCTCCTTCATGAGCGGCGAAAATCATTAATCACACAGGCGGTGACCAAAGGTCTTGATCCTAATATTGAAACCAAGGATTCAGGCGTAATTGCAATCGGAAAAGTTCCATCCCATTGGAAAATAAAACCACTACGCGCTGAAATGTCGATTAAAAAAGATAGCGTTGGCGAGCAATGGGAAAAATTCTCATTACTTTCTCTTACAAGGAAAGGAGTAATACCAAGGGATACTAGTGAAAATTTCGGGAAATTTCCAGAATCTTTTGAAACATATCAGAAGGTTGAAAAAAACGACTTAGTGATGTGCCTATTTGATATTGATGAGACACCAAGAACGGTTGGGTTATCAAATATCAACGGCATGATAACGGGCGCTTACTCTATTTTTTCAATAAAAAATGATATTTATAGAAAATACCTATACTACACCTTCATACACCTTGATGACGAAAAGGGAATGAAGCCTTACTATTCTGGGCTTAGAAAAACAATTAGGCCTTCAAAATTTTTAGGAATACATTTCCCGTTTCCTCCCGAAGATGAAGCAAAAGCCATTTGCAATCATATAGATAAAGGTACCGGTCGCATCGATAATCTGATCACTAAAACTCAAAGAAGCATCGACCTTCTTAAAGAGCACCGCGCAGCGTTGATCACAGCTACCGTCACCGGCAAGATCGACCTACGAGGTGAAAACGGCAAGGAGGCCGCATGAGCCAACCCCACCACGAGGTTCACCTGGAGACCCACATCGTCAAACAGCTCACGGACCAAGGGTGGCTGGAGGGCACGACAGAGGGCTATGACACTGCACGGGCCCTCTATCCCGAGG
>CAYMYX010000078.1:0-3231 GCA_964394795.1 uncultured Peptoniphilaceae bacterium | reverse complement strand
TCATGCTCATGATTTGAGGTCCGAGATGAAGAAAGTGATTGTCCTCGGTGGCGGCCCAGCAGGCTACACTGCAGCCCTCAAGTTAGCGGGCAAGGGCTTAGACATTACCCTCATTGAGGGAGAAAAGCTCGGGGGAACCTGCCTCAACGTAGGCTGTATTCCCACGAAAGCCATCCTCCACGAAGCCAAACTTGCCCAAGAGGTCAAACAAGCCGTGGGTAAGTCCTTCAAACTGGACGGTGAATTGACGCCGGACTGGTCCAACATCCAGAAGAAGAAAGAGAAGGCGGTAGGTCAACTGGTCAACGGCGTGACCTTTCTCCTGAAGAAGTCGGGCATCAAGGTTGTCCAAGGAAATGGCAAGCTTCTAAAAAAGGGGCAGGTCCAAGTGAATGGCCAGGTTTTAGATTACGATGTCCTCCTGATTGCAACCGGATCCTCGGTAAGCCTTCCACCCATCAAGGGATTGAAGGAAAGTAAGCAGGTCATCGATTCGAGTCAAGCGTTGGCCTTGGAGGAATTACCGGAGAGCATGGCCATCATTGGTGGCGGTGTCATCGGTTTGGAATTTGCATCGGCCTTGCAGAGTTTGGGAACGAAGGTTGTCGTCTTCGAGGCGATGGAACAATTGATTCCTAACTTCGATAAAGACGTTGCTGATGCCCTAAAAAAGTCCTTAGAAGATGCCGGGGTAGAGATTTATACCTCAGCCAGCGTTCAAGAGATAGCAGATAAAGGCAAGAAAGCCAAAGTCAGCGCTAAGACTCAAAGTGGTCTGAAAGAAGTGGAAGTCGACAAAGTCCTCGTCGCCGTCGGCCGCCACGCTAATGTGAAAGACCTCGGTCTTGAAGAAGTTGGTGTGGAGACGACTAAACAAGGCATTGTCGTTAACGAGTTCATGGAAACCAGTGTGGAAAATGTATATGCCATTGGTGACGTGACGACAAATATGATGCTAGCCCATGCGGCTTACTCGATGGCGGAAGTGGCGGCAAGCCACATCACGGGAGGCAAACTTCGCTACAGTGAACAAGCGATTCCTTCCTGTATCTATACTCTGCCGGAAGTAGCTAGCGTCGGCTTGACCGAGAAGGAGTGCCAAGAGCAAGGCTTAGAGGTTCAAGTGGTAAAGAGTCCTTTAGCAGGCAACGGCATGTCCCTCATTGAAACAGAAGGCTTGGGTTTCGTTAAGGTAATCCTAGGCAAGAAGTACCATCAAATCGTTGGTGTTTAGGTGTTTGGAAAATATGCATCTGAAATCATAGCACAAGGTGTGCAGGCTATCATGACTGAACAGACAGCTGAGGAGTTCCTAAGTTTCGTTTATCCTCATCCGAGCGTAAGTGAAGCTCTTAGAGAAGCTGTTCTGGAATCGATTGATGAAGCTATCCACCAAGTGAGAAAACAAGGTAACTAAAATTAGGAGGAAAGAATGAAGAAGTTTTTAGGTTTGTTGCTTACATTAGTAATGGCAGTAGCCCTCGTCGCATGTGGTGGTGACGGAAATGAAGGAAATGAAGGAAGCGGAAGCACAGAAGGCGGAGATGGTGGCGGTGCAAAGAAAGAACTAAGAATGGCCATCACAGCTAGTGAAACATCAGCATGGTACTACGGTGCTGAAATTTTCAAAGACATCATTGAAGAAAAAACAGACTACACCGTTAGACTTTTTGCTAACGAGCAACTCGGTGGTGGTGACCAAGTTCGTGGCGTTGAGATGATCTACAACGGCGAGAGCGATCTTGACCTTCACTCGAACATCCTCCACTCAAACATCGATAAGCGCTTCTCCGCAATCTCCCTTCCATTCATCTATCAAAACCTAGATGATGTTGATAAGAGATTCTACCAAAACGAAGAAGCAGTCAACGCACTCTTTGACCTAGTTAAAGAGAATGGCGCTCATCCAATCGGTCTATTCGAGAATGGTTTTCGTCAATTAACCAACTCTCAACGTCCGGTAACGAGCGTAGCTGACATGCTTGACCTTAAGGTCCGCGTACCAGGCATGAACATGTACATCGACCTATTCACTGAACTAGGTGCATCTCCAACGGCTATGGCCTTCTCTGAAGTTTATACCGCTCTACAACAAGGTACTATCGATGGACAAGAGAACCCATTAGATACCATCAAGTCAAACAACATCCAAGAAGTTCAAGATTACCTAACGGTATGGAACTACTCTTACGATTTGATTATTTTATCCGTTAGCCAAAACGTATGGGACGACCTAACAGATGAAGAAAAAGTCATTTTCCAAGAAGCTGGTGTTGAAGCCGGTGAAAAGCAAAGAGAAGAAACTCGTCGTCGCGATGGTGAAATCTTAAAGGAATTCGAAGCTTCCATGGAAGTAAACGAACTTTCTGATGCCGCTTACAACGAATTCAAGTCTCACCTACAACCATTCCTAGAGAAGTACACTCAAGAATACGGTGAAGACTTCCTAAGAGGTTTAGGCATTATCGAGTAGTAGCTTACTGTCTTGAGGCCGGTTGTATAACCGGCCTTGAGCAGCATTCATGGAGGAAGTTATGAAGACACTTAAAAGGGTCGCTGAAATAATTGCCACAATCACAATGGGCATTATGACCATCTTGACCGTCGCAAACGTCTTTACGAGAAAAGCATTCACCTTCACCATCACTTGGTCGGATGAGATTGTTCTCACCTTGTTTGTTTGGTCGACTATGCTATTTTCAGCTTATGCTTTCTTGTCAAACTCCCACTTAGGCATGGATCTATTACCTAATATCGGTGGAGTAAAGACGAAGAAAATCTTGGCTATTTTATCTTTAGTTTGTTCCGTATTTGTTGGTGTTTTCCTGGTCATTTTCGGTATTCAACTTGTTCAGAATACTATGAGATTAGGTACATCATCTGCAGCACTAAGCATACCTAAGTGGACGGAGAACCTGTCTATGCCAGTTGGTGGAGCCTTAATCGTTATCTTCTCCTTTATGTACTTCAGAAGATATTGGAGAGAGCTTAACACAGGAGAATCTGCAACTGAAGACGTATCAGAAGGGGGGGTTATCGCATAATGGAAGGTATTATTCTATTTGGAGCCTTTTTACTCCTCGTTTTTCTAAATGTACCTATTTCAATTGGCTTAGCCATTTCGTCCATGCTTACCATGGTGTACGCCGGCGAGCAAATCACAATGGCCGCCTCAACGATTTACACCTCAATTATTAAGTTTGCTTTACTTGCTATCCCATTCTTCATCTT
>CAYMYX010000077.1:0-3462 GCA_964394795.1 uncultured Peptoniphilaceae bacterium | reverse complement strand
GGAATTGTTACAGCGGATGATAGATCAAGGTCGACTAGAAGTCGGCAGTGAAGGAAAAGAAGTGCAGGATATATGCATGCAGTCCACGGATGGGAGCAGTGTTGCGAAGCCCAAACCCTTGGTGATATACTTCACTAAAAGTGCAGCCTCGCAAAAGCTCGGGCACTCCTTAATGGCCAAACCTGTTCCTTTCCCGTACCAAGATAGTCACGCGGTCCCGTGGAGATATACACCTCCGGAGAAGAAGGAAGAAGAAGTCACTGACGTCAGCTCGCTGTCAGCTAAAGTAACAAATATCACGGGGCTGAGCGGTGTGACCCGTAGTGGTCGTGTGTTCGCACCTCCGGACCTACCAGTCCAACCCGCCGACGTCAAAGGAAAAGGAAAAGTGGTGGAGGAACAAGATGGCGAAGCACCCCACGCTTCGAATAAAGATATTCCAGCAAAGGGGCCCCCAGAGAAAAAGGATGGTAGAAAGGAGGTGTCGCTAGAGGAAGCCAGCGAGTTCCTTCGGATAATTCAGCAGAGCGAATTCAAGGTTATCGAACAGCTCAACAAAACCCCGGCTAGGGTCTCGCTGTTGGAGTTACTTATGAGCTCCGAGCCTCATCGGGCTCTGCTAGTAAAAGTTCTGAACGAGGCTCATGTGGCCCAAGATATCTCGGTAGAAGGTTTCGGAGGGCTGGTCAACAATATCACTGCCAACAACTATCTCGCCTTCGCCGAAGAAGAAATCCCCGCCGAGGGGAGAGGGCATAATAAAGCTTTGCACGTATCAGTCAAGTGTATGGACCATATCGTAGCCAAAGTGCTCATCGATAATGGTTCCAGTTTAAACGTGATGCCTAAGAGCACTTTGGAGAAATTACCATTCAATGCTTCCCATTTAAAACCAAGTTCAATGGTGGTTCGGGCCTTCGACGGCACTCGCCGAGAGGTTAGGGGAGAGATCGATCTCCCAGTACAAATAGGCCCTCACACCTGTCAAGTCACCTTCCAAATAATGGATATTAACCCCCCCTACAGCTGCCTGTTGGGGCGCCCGTGGATCCACTCAGTGGGAGTTGTGCCTTCTACACTCCACCAAAAGCTGAAATTCGTAGTGGAGGGGCACTTGGTCATCGTGTCAGGCGAGGAAGATATCTTGGTAAGCTGCCCATCCTCCATGCCTTATGTGGAAGCCGCAGAAGAATCGTTAGAAACCGCTTTCCAGTCTTTTGAGGTGGTCAGCATTTCCTCCGTGGACTCCCTCTTTGGGCAGCCTTGTCTGTCCGATGCAGCGGTAATGATGGCCCGAGTTATGTTGGGGAACGGTTATGAACCCGGGATGGGTTTAGGCAAAGACAACGGCGGCATAACTAGCCTGATAAATGCCAAAGGAAATCGTGGGAAGTATGGTTTAGGCTATAAGCCCACTCAGGCGGACATGAAAAGAAGCATCGCGGGAAGGAAGAACAGTGGTCAGAGCTCGCGTTGGAGACAAGAAAGTGAAGGAAGCCCGCCCTGCCACATAAGTAGAAGCTTTATAAGTGCGGGTCTGGGAGACGAAGGTCAAGTGTTCGCGATATGTGAAGATGATGTTCCAAGTACTTCGGATTTGGTCCGACCATGCCCTCCTGATTTCCAGCTGGGAAATTGGCGAGTGGAGGAACGCCCCGGCATTTACGCAACGAGCATAATGTAAACCTTTACGGTTTTAAAAGCTCTATAGTTGGGCCTAGGCTTTAGAGCTTTTCTTTTGTTAAGGCTTTGTGTCTTTTGTTTTTGAATTTATAATACAAGGATCTTTCTTCATCTGTTCCTGGTCTCTACCCATTCTCATTCATTTGCATGTTTACTTCTTTTTCTGAAACGGCAGATCCGATGACGAGTCCCCCGAAGGTACTAATACCTGGGACCCGCCTATCGACTTCGAGCAAGAAATGAATCAAACGGAAGATGAAGGAAATGAGGATGTGGGACTTCCCCCAGAACTAGAAAGAATGGTCGCCCATGAGGACCAAGAAATGGGGCCTCATCAAGAAGAAACAGAGCTAGTAGACTTAGGAATTGGCAGTGGAAAGAGGGAAGTAAAGATAGGTACAGGCATTACCGCACCTATCCGTGAAGAATTAATAATCCTGCTAAAAGACTACCAAGACATCTTTGCTTGGTCATACCAAGATATGCCCGGTTTGAGTTCTGACATTGTACAGCACCGATTACCTCTAAATCCCGAGTGTTCCCCGGTAAAGCAGAAACTGAGAAGGATGAAGCCCGAAACATCCTTGAAGATAAAAGAAGAAGTGAAGAAGCAATTTGACGCTGGATTTCTGGCCGTCGCTCGGTATCCAGAATGGGTTGCCAACATCGTACCGGTCCCTAAGAAAGATGGGAAAGTACGAATGTGTGTGGATTATCGGGACCTGAATCGGGCCAGTCCCAAGGACAATTTTCCTTTACCACACATCGATATCCTCGTAGATAACACGGCCAATTTCGCTTTATTTTCCTTCATGGACGGTTTCTCTGGTTACAATCAGATAAAGATGGCGCCCGAGGATATGGAAAAGACTACCTTCGTCACCCTGTGGGGGACGTTCTGTTACAAGGTGATGTCCTTTGGACTCAAGAATGCCGGGGCAACTTATCAACGGGCCATGGTAGCTTTGTTCCATGATATGATGCATCAAGAGATCGAGGTCTACGTGGACGACATAATTGCTAAATCTAAATCCGAGGAAGAACACCTTGTCAACCTGCGGAAATTGTTCGAAAGGCTTAAGAAATATCAATTAAGGTTGAACCCCGCTAAGTGTACCTTTGGGGTCAAATCAGGGAAATTGCTTGGTTTCGTTGTAAGCCAGAAAGGGATAGAGGTAGACCCCGAAAAAGTGAAGGCTATCCTTGAGATGCCAGAACCCCGTACAGAGAGGCAAGTCCGAGGTTTCCTGGGGCGCTTGAATTATATTGCCAGATTCATATCGCAGCTCACCGCCATTTGTGAGCCGTTGTTTAAACTCTTGCGTAAAAACCAAACTGACCGGTGGAATGAGGATTGCCAAGAGGCTTTTGGAAGGATCAAAAAGTGCCTAATGAATCCTCCCGTGCTTATGCCACCAGTACCTGGAAGGCCTCTCATTTTGTACATGACAATCTTGGACGAGTCAATGGGGTGTATGCTGGGGCAACATGACGAATCCGGGAAGAAAGAGCGCGCTGTTTACTACCTAAGTAAGAAGTTCACGACCTGTGAGATGAATTACTCCTTGCTCGAAAGAACGTGTTGTGCTTTAGTATGGGCATCCCATCGCCTAAGGCAGTACATGCTGAGCCATACTACCTGGTTGATATCCAAGATGGACCCGGTTAAGTACATCTTTGAAAAGCCAGCTCTCACGGGACGAATCGCCCGGTGGCAAGTCCTGTTATCCGAGTTTGATATAGTTTACGTCACCCAAAAGGCGATAAAGGAAAGCGCCT
>CAYMYX010000076.1:0-3465 GCA_964394795.1 uncultured Peptoniphilaceae bacterium | reverse complement strand
TGTGTGCCTTTGCTTAATTTATGAGAATGATGGAAAGATCATTCACATTGGTTCCTGTTGGGCCTGTCGTAATTAATTGATCAATACTTTGCAGGGCATGATAGGAATCGTTGGTCTGCAAAGTTTTTTGTATGGGCCATCCCGCTTCCTCTAACTTAGCCGCAGTTTCGCCATCGCTCATTCCACCAGCTGCATCGGTGGGCCCATCCGTGCCGTCACTACCAAAAGAAAAGACTCTGACATTGTCTAAGCCAGCAATCTCTCGGGCTGCAGCCAAAGCGATTTCTTGGTTTCTGCCCCCTTTACCAGTACCTCTAAGGGTAACGACCGTTTCACCGCCAAAGATATAGGCGACCTTCTCTGTGCTAGAGGCCTGGGTCTTGCCAATACTGCCCAATAGGGACCCCGCTTCCTTCGCTTCAATCGTCATGGAGGTGGTCATGATTAAGGTGTCGTAACCCAATTCATCCAACTTCTCTTTTCCTGCCTTGGCCAATTCGGTGACACTGCCAGAAATAAGGGTTTCCACATTAGATAATTCCTTAGGGGTTTCCCTTTCTAAGACAGCAGCTGCTTCTGGGGACAGCGCAATATGATAGCGGTCCATGATTTCCATCGCCTCTTCCATTGTGGATGAATCAGGATAAGCAGGACCTGAAGCAATCATATCGATGGGGTCCCCAATGATATCGCTTAACACCACACTATAGACCTTAGCTGGGCTGCAGTGCTGGGCAAAGCGTCCAGCCTTCACATTGGACAAGCGCTTACGAATCGTATTCATTTCCACGATGTTAGCCCCTGACGCTAATAAATCTTGGTTTAACTTTTGGAATTCATCCATGGGAATAAGCGGGTCTTCAAAAAGGGCAGAACCACCACCCGAGATAAGGAAAACAACCAGGTCATCCTCTTTCAGGTCCTTAACCAAAGTAAGGGCCTTTTGAGTGGCTTGAATCGAGTTGTCATCGACAACGGGGTGGCCCGCTTCCATGACCTCAATGCCCTCCAAAGAGCCTTCAGCATGGTCATATTTTGTAATCACCAGGCCATCATCGAAGTGAACCCCTGTCTCGATAGCTGCTTTCGCCATCCGATAGGCAGCCTTGCCAATAGCAATCAAGATACGTTTTCCTTCGTTGGTAGGCAGATGCGCCAAGGCCCGTTGGACTGCTTGATCAGGTAGACAAGCCCCTATGGCTGAATCGACAATTAATTGAATATCATCTTTCTTCATATCGCCTCCTTTTGTTAAGTATAGCTTTTTTTTCGACGGTTTACAACGGTCGATATCCGCTTATAGAAAATGTTTTCAAAATATCAAAACGCTGGAAACCTTGACAAAATCAGTCTTGTATCACGACCCCTTTAGCAAAAGAAGAGCATTTTCCTCAGGCTTCAATACCAGCAACGAGAACGGCTTCTTCATCCCTATCTCTCTACAGAAATTCGTTTTATTCGGTATAATGAGAAGACCAAGAGGATAAAAGCAACAAGAATTCATCCAACGAGATAAGTTTACATTTTCACGATAGATAACGTTTGCGGAAACTAGATAAAAACTAGATAGAAGTAGGTAAATATGACCAAGCAAGTGAAAGACAATGAAGAGATCATGCCAGCTGATCAGGTGGGGCTAACCACAGAAGAAGCTCAAATTGATATTCCCAACAAGAAGATACAAGAAATTCAAGATGAACAAATTGTAAACCAGGAGCTTACGGAAGAGGATTTGGAGAAGGTCCTTATCCTAAATTTTGGGGGACAGTACACCCAGTTAATTGGACGTGCTGTCCGTAGGCAAAATGTCTATGCGGAAATTCAGCCCTACGACGTTGCTTTCGATTACATCCTCAAAGGCAACTATGACGCGATTATCCTTGGGGGCGGCCCCCATTCCGCCTATAAGGAAGATGCGGCTAATCCCGATCCCCGTATCCTTGACCTGGACGTTCCAATTCTAGGAATTTGTTACGGAGCCCAATGGATTGCCCAAAACACGGGTGGTCGAGTCGGTCCCGCAGAAAGTGGAGAATATGGGAAAACGGAAGTGAACTTTAAATCTTCCGTGCCTTTCTTTGCCAACTTAACCAGAAAAACGACAGTATGGATGACTCATTCCGACGAAATCTATGAAGTGGGTGATGATTACGAAGTCAGGGCTTACTCAGAGAATGGCCCAATTGCTGCTTTTTCCCACAAAACAAAGCCCATCACTGGGGTCCAATTCCACCCTGAGGTTGAGCTTACCGATGAAGGCTTAGATATGTTCCAAGCCACCCTCCACACGGACATCGATCTGGGTAAAGCCTGGAAGTACGACCTCCTCATCGACCGCACTATCGAAGACCTTCGCTCTCGATGCAGCGACGAGTCTGTCATAGTGGGCTACTCTGGCGGGGTCACCTCCATGGTCCTCAGCATACTTGCCAAGCGGGCCCTTGGCGACAAGGCGCACTTTGTCTTTGTCGACACCGGCCTTGCCCGTGCTAACGAGAGAGAAAGAGCCCAACAAATCTTCAAGGACACCATCGGTGGCGACCTCCACATCATCGATGCCAAAGACGACTTCTTTAATGCCTTAACCGGTGTTACCGATTCCAATGAGAAACGCCTCATCGTTGGGGAAGGCTTTATCCGAATCTTTGAAAAAGAAGCCGAAACTAAGGGAGCCACGACCCTCCTTCTGGGTTCCTCCTACCCTTCCGTAGTTGAATCTGGCGTCCACGGTGTGGCCGTTAAAGCCCACCACAATGTAGGTGGAATCCCTGAAGATAACAGCTTCCAGCACATTTTCCACCCCCTTCACGAACTCTTCAAAGACGAAATCCGCATCATCGCTAAAGAGCTGGATTGCCCCCAGGACTACATTTGGCAGAAACCCTTCCCAGGCGTAGGGCTTGCCATCCGCGTTTTAGGTGAGGTTACCCCAGAAAAGGTCGCCCTTGTTCAGCACGCTGATCAGATTCTTGAAGAAGAATTCACCAAAGCAAACTTCATTCATAAAGTCAGCCAATTCTTTACCGTTCTCAGTGACAAGAGCTTTGTCGGCTCCAAAGGCGATATCGTCACCATGGAGTACATGATGATCCTTCGTGCTGTCGTCACCAATGATTACCTCACCGCAGAGATAGCCGAGGTTCCTTACAAGCTCCTCAAACAGGTGACCAGCCGCATCATCAATGAGGTAGGCCACATTAACCGAGTGGTCTATGAGGTGACGGGTAAGCCGTCGGGGACGATTGAATGGGAATAAAAACAGCTCAAAGAGCTGTTTTTACGTCCGACCCAGTGAAGTTGAGTCTGCAAGACGAAAACTGAACTGTTGGTCGGCCCTTCTGCATGGGACTAGGGAAAATGCGATGAATAAGAGCATTTTCCCTAGGAGTCGCTGAGTGGGAATAGCAGTCAAAACCCTGAGACCATTGATATAACGTGGTTTCAGGGTTTGCTTTTTGCTGACCG
>CAYMYX010000075.1:0-3718 GCA_964394795.1 uncultured Peptoniphilaceae bacterium | reverse complement strand
TGCAGCATAGGCACCATTTGGATCTTGACGCGTGCCAAAAACATTGAAGTAGCGCAAGCCAATGCTATCGAGCCCATAGACCTTGTGAAAAACATCGGCGTAGACTTCGTTAACTAATTTGGTCACCGCATAAGGGGACAAAGGTTTACCTATTTTATCTTCAACTTTGGGTAGGGCCGTGGAATCGCCATAGGTGGATGAGCTGGCGGCATAGACAAATCTTTTCACCCCATGATCTTTGGCCGCCACCAACATGTTTAAGAAACCACTCACATTGACCTCATTGCTGGTAATGGGGTCATTTATGGAGCGTGGCACGGAGCCCAAAGCTGCCTGGTGCAGAATGAAATCTATTTGATCACAAGCCTGTTGGCAGGTTTGCATTGACCGAATATCCCCTTCAATGAAACTGAAGTTGGGATGGGACCTAAAGGGCTCGATGTTTTTGGGATGACCGGTGGCAAAATTATCTAAAGCCCTTACGGTGTACCCCAGGTTTAATAGTTTTTCTACCAAATTGGAGCCAATAAATCCTGCCGCACCGGTGACCAATACTTTTAATGCTGTTCTGTCCATTATTTAACTTTTATACCGAAACTTGAAATAAATCTTTTCCAGGGTGATCTTCTTCGGTTGACCGTACCGTAACCATAGCCATAACCATAATTATATTTATAACCATAAGCATAACCAGAATGAGACGAGGAAATATCGTTCAAGGCAAAGACCACATTTTTTAATCTGCCTTCCTCAATGGCATCCATTGGAACTTTAATGACATCTTTTGGGGTAAATTCAGAACGTGTTACATAAACGGTTAAGTCTGCGTTGTTACTGATATGATAAGTATCTGATACCAATACCAGCGGTGCACTGTCTATGACCACATAGTCATAAACTTCACTAAGATCGGCAATCATTTGGTCAAACTTTTCACTCATTAATAACTCTGTAGGATTGGGCGGGATTCTTCCCGAGAATATGATATGGGTCATACCATCTGATTTAGACACATTGATGATGTCATTTAAGGCTACATCATCTTCATACAGATATTCGGTGAGGCCCAGAAGTTTTTTGCTGCTTCGGTCGTAGCGGTGCAACTGGGGGTTTCTGATATCTGCTCCAATGATAACGGCTTTTTTGCCTTTTAACTGCCCCAGCACATGGGCATAGTTCATTGAAATAAAGGTTTTTCCCTCTCCTTTGATACTCGATGTAACAAGGATAACCTTCCCCTTATCTTTGTTTGTAATCTTACGAGAGATAACAAATTCAATATTGGTACGCATGATTCTGAAGGCTTCTGAAATCACACTTAAATCACTGCCCACAAGTTTAAATTCATCTGCGGTAGTAATTTTTGGGAGCTCGGCTACAATAGGTTCTCCTTTTACCAATTCTTCTAAATCACTCCGGGTTTCAATCTTGTTCTTCAGTAACTCCTTGGTGTAGATGAAGGCCAGTGGAAATAAGAGTCCAAGGGCCAACGCCCCAAAATAATACCTGGATTTTACTGGACTCACAGGTCCCGTACTTGCCGGCGGATCAATGATTTTTACTTTGTCTGAAGTTATAGCTTTTGAGATGGCAGCCCCTTCTCTTTTTTCCAGTAAAAGGAGATACAGACTCTCTTTGATTTGTTGCTGTCGGTCGATTTCACGGGCAGCTCTCTCTAATTTGGGTACTGCACTTTTTAGGGAAGAAGCCGCGCCTAATTGGCCTGAGATATCGCTTCTCACCCGTTGCAGGGCAGAGGCTTTTTTGTTGATGTTCTCCAGGATCGCCGATTTGGTACTGACAATGTTGGTGGTTAGATTTTGTACGGTTGGGTGGTTTTCAGTCGCCCCTGTATTAAGTAGATTATTTCTTTCATTCACCAGGGCATTGTAGGTGCTGATGACCTGATTGGTGCCTGTTGCTCCATCACTCACATCGGCAGGCAGGATCTCATCTATGTCTTGTTGTTGCACATAACCTTTGTAGGCGTTGATTAAACTCAGTTGCGTTTCTGCGGCAAGTAGGTCATTTTGTAATCCGGGCCTCATACCAATACTTTGTCCAGCTTCCTGCTCCAAATTTGCCAAAGAGTTACTTTCTTTAAATTCCACCTTATCACTTTCAACGCCTCCGAGTTCCCGATTGATTTCGGCAATACGCTCCTCGATAAAGGCTTCGGTTTTTTCGAATTCCAGGTTCTTGTCTCTCACCGCATCCTGATTGTACACCTCAATTAAATTGTTGAGGATGGCTTCTGCCTTGGAGGTATTTGCCATTTGGACTGAAATATCTAAAACCGTAGAGAAACCTCCAATAATTTCGGCATTTAGGGTATTTTGTAAATTCTTTGCCATCAGAGTGGGATCGTTCACCACTACATTAAATTGATCTGACTTCATATTTCCTCCCCTGGGGTTATCTACAAAGACAAAGGTGTCCTGATTGATTAAAAAAGGCTTGTTTAACTCGGTATCAAAATTTTTCCCTGCACTGGTGGTTATATGAATCCTGGGATGATTATACGTGACGCTCAGCTTTTGCCGAATCGGATTCAGGCTATCTGCTGCATAGGATTTTAAGATGATGGGTAAATCTAATCCGAATGCTTCTGTTTCAATGATTCTACCTTCTTTGGTATAAACATGTTGCAAATCTAAATTATCTACCACCTCGCTCATAAGACGCATGGACTTCATGATATGCAATTCATTGTCAATCCCACCATTTAAATTTCCGGTCATGGCAATATCACTTAAAAGGATATTTGTCCCGGGATTCATTCTTGCATCTCTCACCAACACCTTCATATTAGATTGATAAATCGGGGTTAAATACCTAGTATATAACCATGCCATAAACAGGAAGAACAGAATACTCAATAAAAACACCGGCCATCTTCGAACATAGGCAGCGATGCTTCTTCTGAGTTTAGCAGTGCGCTCATGGGAAGACTCTTCGAGAAAGGGATTTTGAATTTGGTTATTCATTCAATTTATTTAAATAAGGCAAAAATCGTTAAAAAGAAACCAAGGACCGTTAAAACATCTCTTAACGGACGTGAATTAAATTCTGTGGCTTTGGACTTGGTAGGCATGGCATAGACGATATCATTTTGGCGCAGGTAAAAGTAGTCTGAATTGATGGAATTGGCATCCAAGAGGTTGACGAACTCCTTTTGTCGTACCCCATCAACGGTGCGGATGATCATAACGGAATCGCGAATGGCATATAAATTCATGTCTCCGGAGCCGGCTATGGCTTCCATTAAAGTGAGTTTTTCTGATGGAGACTGAACCACCCCTGGACTGTTGAATTCCCCTAGCATGGTGACTCTGAAGTTTACATATCTCACGTTGACGATAGGGTCATCTACATAGAAGGATATTTTTTCCTCTAAATAAGCAGAAAGTTCCTGCCGGGTTTTTCCTACCACCTTAACAGAACCCAGCATCGGCATGTCGATCTCGCCATTGCTGCTCACCACATAGACCAAGGGACTGGTTTCTGAGAGGTTCTGTGTTGAACTTGAGCCTTGTCCAGAACCCAGATTGAAAGGGGCCGCCAACTCAGGATTAAAAGTATTCACATTGATTGTTAAGGCATCTCCTGTTTGAATGGTGGGGTCGACATAGATTTCCGGTGTCTCATTAATAACCTGGTCTAAATTCTGAAAATACACCACATCCTTTTGCGTTCTGCAGGAAAACAGAAAGGTAAA
>CAYMYX010000074.1:2527-3879 GCA_964394795.1 uncultured Peptoniphilaceae bacterium | reverse complement strand
TCCACATTGTTTATAATATTTGAACGCGGGCCATTAGCTCAGTTGGTTAGAGTGCCACGTTGACATCGTGGAGGTCACTAGTTCGAATCTTGTATGGCCCATAGTTAAACCCCTTGAAATTACTTCGTTTCAAGGGGTTTGTTTTATTTTTAGTATTACATTTAGTTCCAAATCTCGCACAATAAAATAAACTATGCACATATATCTTTACTCAATTATCAACTACTTCATTAAGAATGAGTACATTTATAAGGTTCATATAACTTCAATTTTGTGTAATAAAGGTATCTATTTTATTCGACAGGAATTTCGAAAGTAGCTTTATGTGAATCATAATCATTACCATAGACCTTAAACATAACTTTTATTGTTTCACTCTGATTGTTAAGTCCATAAGCTTCCTGTGCGCCCGTCATTTTAGCTCCAATGGGCGTAGGCCTTGCAGAATCAGTTGATGCAGGGTAAAGTGATGCAACCTCCCCGCTACCTAAATTCCTAGACAAAGTTAAGATGAGCGTCCATTGAATCAGTTTAATATATCCCTACCTATCCCTCCTCGAATCAAACCTCGACTTCTTCACATCATCCTCGACGGCTACCGGAGGATGCATGATTGTCCAGAAGACCTTGACGAAGACTGCGATGATACCACCAACGATGGCTCCGATGGGGCCTAGGATGAGCATGGCCCCCAAGGTGATGACTAGGGTTAGGATGGGGGAAACGCCGACGCTCTTGCCTACGATCATGGGTTCACCGATGAGCTTGATGATGTTGAGAATGACGTAGAGAATGGCTAGCTGGCCGCCGATTTCGGGAGACCCAGTAAGGGCGCGAAGAAGAGCCCAAGGAATCATGACGATGCCGGATCCCAGGACGGGGAGAACGTCAATGATGGCAATGGCGAGGGCTTTGAGTCCCCACCAGTTGATGCCGATGATTGAAAGGCCGATGGCGAGAACGACCAGGGTGACACCGCTCATGATGAGCTGGGCTTTGAAGTAATTGATGATTGCGGATTTGGATTCGCGGAAGAATTGTTGACGTCGGTTCATAGGATTTCCTTTCTATAGGACAGTGGCAAAGGGGTGAAATTCGATGTTATTGCGCACTGAGATTGATTTCTTGTGTGAGGTCACCGGTGGACATATCGAAGAAGAGGACGTGATCAGCCAGGGCGACGATGATTTGGTCGGTGGCTTCGATGACAAAGGGGCGGTATCCTGCTTGGAGCTCAAGGCTGTGAACTTGTGTTGTCGTTGATCCCTCTTGGATGGAGAATTGGTAGGTGCCAGGATTGTCTGTGGGGATAGTGAGCGTAAGCGTTGCCCCGTTGGACAGGTGGTGAAGAG
>CAYMYX010000074.1:0-2427 GCA_964394795.1 uncultured Peptoniphilaceae bacterium | reverse complement strand
GGTGAAGAGCTCTTGGAAGGGGTCTAGTTGATTGGCGCTGAGGGAAGCGACCCGGGTACTGTCCTGGTCGGTGCTTTTCAAGGGGGAATAATTGTTGACGATGTAAAGGGTGTCCTCGGCGATGAAGGCGGAGGGTGGCCCGGTGTAGGCGTTGATGGAATGTATGATTTCGCCCGTTTCTGCTGATATAATATGGTAGGTGTTATCCTGGGTATTCTTATATTGTTCGATGTAAAAGTTGCCGGGCTTCGAGACATTTTCTCGTCTGATTCTGCTGGTGTGGACGATGAGTTGATTGCTATCTTCATGGTAGAGCATGGGGTCATGGATGAGAGAGATGACGCCAGGCTTATTTGAGGTGAAAAGCAGTAAGAGTATCACTGCTAGAACGATCAAGGTGATGAGGAGGATGCGACCCATGTGGCCGCTGAGGTTTGGCATAAGTACTCCTTTATAATATGGAAAGAAAATTATGGTATATGGTGTTGTGTTTGTTACGGCCCTCGTCCTTTTCATTGGACTGAAGGTCTCCAATTCGAAAGAGCTAACGGATTTTGTCGTGGGCATTTTTGTGGTGGTTGCCCTAGCGATGCTTGTCCTTCGTCTTGTTTACCCCAATCTGAGCCAAGGGTGGCAAAATGGGTTGGAGGTATTTTTTCATTTCTATGATGCATTAATAATCTTTCTCGGGCTTAGTATACTGCTTATTTTTGTTGCAAATATGATGGTGGGGAAACAGGGAGCACCTATAGATGGAGACTATATTCTGATACACGGGACCTATATTCGGCCGGATGAAAGCTTGGGTGACGAGCTCCGGAAGAGGGTGGATAAGGCGTTAGCGATTTACCGACAAGGTGATAATATGAAGTTTATTGTCAGTGGAGGTCAGGGCCATGACGAGCCAGTCAGCGAGGCGGTGGCCATGAGGGCCTACCTGGTTGATGCGGGTGTGGATGCCGATAGGATAATTATGGAAGACCAATCAAAGACGACCTATGAGAACTTGCTATATTCGAAGGCTTTGGTGAGGGAAGCAAATCCACAGTATATTTTTGTAAGTAGCGATTACCACATGTTCAGGATTCAAATGATGGCGAAGAAGCTAGGGATGAGGGGAGTAGCCGTTGGGTCGGAGATCTCCATGAACACGAAATTGGGGGCTTCAGTGAGGGAGTATTTTGCCCTGGTGATTTCGGAGTGGCATATGGCCCTCTTCTTGTTTCTTTTGTGTTTTGGTATTGCGAGTTTTCAGTGAAATTGAATTGATTGGGAGGATGTTACAATATTGTAATATCCTCCTTTTTTAGTGGAAAATCCGTAATGAGAGGGTGGAGATGATGTGTTAGGCCACAAATCAAGTGATTGCAAGGGGTCTGCGGCCGTTGAATGAAAAAGAGGACAAAGTTTTCCAGTGAACGGGCAAAGTTTCCCTAATTTTCACGATTTTGGACTGAAAAATGCCCGAAATTAAGCCAAAAACTTGAAAAAAGTGTTGAGCGTGGTATACTTATCGAGTGTAAAAAATGGTAACAAAAAAGTTACATTAAAATTTACAAGGATTTGATTCTTGAGAAATGGGATGTAACAGTGAAATAACATGGAGGATTTTTCATGGATAAGTATTCTACTAGAGGGACAGCATTGCTCCTCGCTGGTGTTTTGACCTTTAGTACAGTTGGCGGTGGTTTGGTTTATGCTTCTCGTCCTAAAGAGGTCACCGTAACTATTGATGAACAGACAATTGAACTCTATACTAGCCAAGCTACTGTAGAGGAAGCTTTATTGGAAGCAGGATATACAGAAGAAAATCTTGAGAATGCGCTGACAAGTATTGATTTGGAGAGTGCAATCGAAGATCAAATGGAAGTAGATATTACAACGGAGAAGGATGTTGAGTTGATCATCGGTGGCGAAAGCCAAGTGGTTTCTACTCACGTCGATACCGTCGGTGCTTTGCTAGATGAAAATGAAGTTGTCTTTGATGAGGACGACACGATTAGCCCAGCTCGTGGTGCTAAGATTGTTGATGGCAGTACAGTGACTGTAGATTACTACGAGACAACAACCAGCATTGAAACCATTGCTCTACCTTACCAGGAAGTGGTTGAAGAGACCGCCGACCTCTACTATGACCAAACTGAATTATCTCAGGAAGGTGTAGAAGGTAGCAAGGAAGTTGAAACTGCAACGACAACGAAGAATGGCCAAATTATCACAACGGAAGTAATCCGTGACGAAGTTATGGTTGAACCGGTTAATCAGATTACTTTGCAAGGAACAGCAGCTTACCCAGAACCTGAGCCAGAACCAGAGCCAGTGGTTGAGGAAAGCTACGATGACTACTACGAAGAAAGTTACGACGATTATTACGAGGAAGAGACTACGACCTATACGCAAAGTTATTCTTCAGCCATGTATTCTATC
>CAYMYX010000073.1:0-3903 GCA_964394795.1 uncultured Peptoniphilaceae bacterium | reverse complement strand
ACTGATACCGGCACGTCATCCGATTATTCTGCAGGAATTATCCAGAATTGTAAGAGTCGCTGGCGAACAGTTACGGCTCATCCTAGGCCAGCCTAAGAAGCCATTAGGATGGTTCAACTATGAACATCTATACAATAAAAACACTTTGCATGAGATTACAGACTCATTAACTGACCCTATCTGGGATAAATCGGCGATGCGCCAAGTCCTGAGCAGCAATCGTCAGAATAATATCGATGCTGGCTCAACCCTTGACATGCTTTGCAAGCTGAAGACGGTAGACTACTACCTTCAGCATCTCAAACTGGCGAAATAGAGATAGCGAAGAGTATGAACTCCATCATCGAAAATTTGTACTTTGCATCACCTGTAAAACTCCAGAACATACTCGTATCTGTAATGGGCTATAAACTCTACCGAAAGCGCTACACGGGAATCTATCACGAACTCAGAGAACTTGTGAGAGAGTCTAGGGAATGGACCGAAGCTAGACGCTCTTCTTATCAAAGCGAACAATTGCATCTGATGATCAAGCACTGCTTGGATAATGTACCTTATTATCAAGCAATGTTTGCAGAGTACGGTCTGCATAAAAACGATATAACAGACACATCAGATCTAAGAAAGCTTCCCGTGCTAGACAAACAAACTCTGAGAGAGAGGGGGCAAGAGTTCAGGTCAGGGCGAGAAAAGCCTTTCATGATACAGCGCACAAGCGGGAGCACTGGAACACCTCTGGCACTACATGTAAATGAGCTCACCTATAAACTTGCTATGGCTCTGCTAGTCGATTATGAAGAGTTTCATGGCGTACCATTCGGCCGCCGTCGCGCAACCTTCGCGGGACGAATGATACAGCGTCCAGAGAACATGACTCCTCCCTTCTCCCGCTTCAACTGCGCCGAGAACCAACGACTATATTCAAGTTATCACCTGAACGAAAAAACATTCCCACATTACCAAAGAGACCTCGACCGTTTTCAACCACTTGAGATTATTGGCTATCCCTCAGCTATCAGCAATCTCGCCAGCTACTATCAGAGGTCTGGTAATCAACCACGCTTTCAGCCGATAGCTATATTTACCAATTCAGAAACGCTACTGGCAACGCAAAGAGAACGAATCGAAACCGTTTTCAATTGCCCAGTGTACGACTACTATGGGACCGCTGAATATGTAATCTTCGCTGGTCAGCAAGAACAAAACGGCGCCTATTATACTAATCCAGTTATCGGAATAACGGAAGGACAACCTATCGAGAGCACTGATGATAGCATAAATATATTGGCCACGACTTTAACCAATACCAGTATGCCATTAATACGCTATAGCATTGGCGACATTGCAACAGTCGACTCCGCACTTAAACCAGGACAATCCGTTGTAAGCCGCCTTGGAGCTATCACTGGGAGAGAGGATGACTATATTATCACTCCAGATGGCAGGTGTTTTGGGCGAATGGATCACATATTCAAAGGACTATCCGGAATCAAGGAAGCGCAGCTTATTCAGGACTCGCCAAACCACTGTATAGTTCGCATCGTCCCGGAACTAGAACAAACAAGAGTAAATACATCACTATTGGAACATAACTTCAAGTCAAGAGTTGGAGACTGCATTTCGCTATCAGTCGAGTACGCCCAAGAAATACCAAGAAACAAAAACGGAAAGTTTCGATCCGTTATTACGTTATACCAAGGATAGCAAAGTGACTATAAAGTTCTCTTTCATAATACCCTGTTTCAATGAAGAAAAATTTATTGAAAGGTGCCTAAGATCAATAAACCACCAAGATTATCCAAGAACCCGGTACGAAACAATATTGGTTGACAATGGATCTAACGATCGATCCCTGGATATCGCTACTGAGTTTGCTGATAAGGTAGTTAGCGCTGCAAACGTAACCGTTGGAGCTGTACGCAACATCGGAGCAAGTGAAGCAGTCGGCGACATATTAATTTTTATAGATGCAGATTGCACTATCGACTCTGGCTGGCTATCAAGGGCAGAAAATCTCTACTTTAAAAATCCTAACACAATATTTGGGGGAGGAGCGGACCTTCCTGATAACGCCGGCTGGATCGAAAAGTCTTGGCTTTTAGAGGGAGATAATGGAGTCACCATGCCTAAAGAACTTATCGGGTGCTCTATAATGATCTCCAAGGAAAACTTTGAATTCGTAAATGGTTTCAAACCAGACTTGGCATCTGGTGAAGATAGCGACCTTTCCATCAGGCTTCGAAGAACAGGAAAAGACATTAGGATAAATAGAGAGTTAAATGTCACACACCACGGCAACGCAAAGACACTATCATCCTTCATAAAAAGACAGGTCTGGCACTCAAGATCTTATAGAAAAAACCTAAAACATAACATATATGACCCAATCTTCATACTAACTATTATCTTCACCTTAACATCAACGCTAAGCTTAGCCTTATTGATAACAAACAAAACAACAGAATCTTTGTTTTTTCTATTTATCACAGCCATTATACCAGGAATTCTAACTACAAAACGATTCAGGAGAGCAAATTACAGACCAAGAACCATTAAAGCAGTTACTCTGGCATACATTCTAGATACACTGTACGTGGCTTCACGAGCTTTTGGGATATTAAAATCTAGGTTCAATTTTAAATAACGAAAACAAGAACTAGCTGATAATACTAAAGTGCAATCAACGAATCTTAACATTATAAACATTCATTAAACACTACCGCACCAAAATGCTATTCGGGGGCTCCGGAGGTGCAGTTTTTATTTCACCATCCGGCAAAGAACTTCTGATGACAATGTCGTCAATAGCATACCACTCTTGTACCTGTTGCGAGTCTGGATACGCCATAAAGTAGTCGTTTCCTCCAAACTTTACGGCATTAAAACCAACCATTTCAGCATCGTATGGAACCCACGGAATGCTCGTATTCTTAAAAATCAAACTACCATTGAGCCATTGCATCAGTACACCATCCTGGGCGCCGGGTCGAGAATTAATTCGAACATAGAACTCCAGCTCATTCCACGCGTCACCAAATACATGATCGTGAGTGGCAATTAATCCTGAATCCGGAATGACTCCACCATCAACTCGGTTGAGTAGCTCAGGCTCGTTATCTTTTATACCATCGCCATCTAAATCGTAAGTAAACGAGGTATAATTAGAATTCCATCCCTGCCCGTTGAAATTATTTGATGTATAACCTAGCGGAGGATTCTTGAAGCTCCCCCCCCCAAGAGGAGTTGCAAAGAGCGAGTTTCTCAAACCACTTTCGGAAAAGTGCACATAATCCCAAATAAAACCCATTCCAATTCGTGACCAGTAATCAGATCCCCTGGTATTGGGGGGGTAACTTCCGATTCGAAAAATCTTTGAATATCCGTCATGAGTCCATTTAGGCTGAAATTTTATCCAAAATCTAACATAAACTTCGTCGTAATCCTTGGGGAGGTTCAATGCTAGCTGGCTATCACCCGACCACGATCCAGAAAAGCTCCCCCTTCTAAGAACAAGGGATTTTCCAGTCTCACCGCGAGCTTTATCCTTGTTGGATGAGACTATTTCCATATACGACTCACTATACTTTGGCCATAAGGATATTGCGGTCCATCCCTCTGGGACGACATCGCCAGATTCGGCCCAAAGGCTGTTACCACCGTTTAGGTGTTTCTCGCCAATGTAATCTACCTGCGCATCGAAATTCTCTTCAAAAATAACCTCAGCACCCACAGGCGCAGCAGCCATAACCCCAACCAAAATCCATTTCCAAGAATATGCGCGAACGTCGAACATGGGTAGCATCCTTCACCATCGGTTGCAGCCAGCTCATAACCTCTTATGCCGGCCAAATGTAAACTTTTGTATCAAGCATAGCACCACCTTCCAACTTCCGCACAGCCGTT
>CAYMYX010000072.1:0-4048 GCA_964394795.1 uncultured Peptoniphilaceae bacterium | reverse complement strand
GGTTACGGTACTGTTGTAGACTCTGCATACGGTCTTGCAATGTGGGAATTAGCTGAAGAATATGAAGGCGAAATGGTTGCTGACTACCTAAACAACAACCTCATCAACTACACATTCAACGCAGATTCTGGTAACGCAGCACTTGATGCTGACTCACCATATACTTTTGAAGCTGACGGAACTACTCCATGGGATGCTGATAAGGCAGCCGCTGAGTACGAGTCCAACAAGGAAGGCTTCAGCTACTGGCGTTACGATGCCGAAGGTAACCAACTCGTTGTTTACCATGAAGGTACAATCGACAACACAGTAACTGACTTGATCCAAACTCAAGTTCCTGACAACACTAAGCTAATGGGTCTTCAATATGTAATCAATGCAACTGACTTTGCTACAATGTTGACTCACTACTACAACCCAGACGCTTCTAACCCTGAAGCTCCAACCGTATTCAACTTGGCTGTTGGCTTCGCAATTCCTAACGACCCATACTACTCTTACCACTCTTCAAGAATCGGCGCGGATAACAACTCTCGCGTTAACGATCCTGAACTTGATGTAGTCTTAGAAACTATGCGTAAGGCAGACCCAACAGATATCGAAACTTGGGTTAACGGCTTCGTAGAGTTCTTGGTATGGTACAACGACTACATGCCAGCTGTTCCTCTTTATAGTAACGAATACTATGATATCTTTAACAGCCGTGTACAAGGTCTTGAGACTTCATCTCTATGGGATTGGTCAAACGACATCGCTGACATCACTCTAAGCGAATAATTTCCAAATAAGAGTTAACAAAGGCAGAGGGGGAGGAGACTCCCCCTCGCTTTATGTTTATGGATTTAAACAAAGAAATTTATGTAAAAAAGGGATGGTTAATCGATGGAAAAATCGAAATTAACAATGGAAAACATTACCCAATGCAAGGCTTACGTGATAGAATGGAAAAAGAGCTAAATCGAGGATGGCCTTTTTGATTGAATGCTTTTCACTCCAAAAGGCCATTCACGATTTATAAAATATAGCGCTTATGAAGGTACATAGGAAGGAGCTGCTAAGGCAGGAAATAATATGGTTAAATACATCATAAAAAGATTAATCAATTTGATCCCTGTATTGCTTATCATCTCTATACTGCTATTTGGAATCAGTAAGATGATGCCCGGAGATCCGGTATTGCAAATGATGCCCCAGCAAGGCTTTAAGAATGCTGCGGAGAGACAGAGAGTTTACGATCAGATTGAAGAAAGATACGGCTTTGACAAGTCGATTCCGGAGCAATATGTGCGCTGGATGGGAAGAACATTAACTGGAGACTTAGGTGAGTCGACCAGATTTAGAAAACCGGTAACGGACGTTATTGGAGCACCTTTGAAAAACACCCTGATATTGAATCTGGGGGTAACGCTAATATCCTTTGTATTATCTGTAATTATAGGTATAAAATCGGCGGTGAACCCGGGAGGTTTCTTTGATCGATTCTTCCAGGTATTCTCGCTTATGGGCATATCGTTGCCCACCTTCTTTGTGGGTATCATCCTCATCTATATCTTTGCCCTGAGGTTGTCCTTGGTTCCACCGGGAATGATGCCGAAGACAGGATCTTTGGGCGAATGGATAAGTATTTTGATTTTGCCAACCGCAACACTGACGATAGGATCTTTAGCCTCTACCTCTCGTTATGTCCGTACAGCGATGTTGGATGCTTTATCTCAAGATTATATTCGTACAGCTAGGGCGAAAGGTTTGAGCGAAAAGACGGTTATTTACTCCCATGCTTTCCGTAATGCCTTAATCCCTGTTGTAACTGTAGTTGCTTGGGCGATCACAGGTCTTCTTGGCGGTTCGGCGATTACAGAGCAAGTTTTCGCCTACGACGGTATCGGTCGTTATCTGATTCAATCGGTACTAGCCCAAGACTATAACCTGCTGATGACACTGAATATGATGTTTGCTGTTTTATCAGTTACAGGCAACTTATTGATGGATATCGGCTACTCATTAGTCGACCCACGTGTGCGTTTGGAATAGAAGGGGAGTCCACATGAAGAAAAATAGGAATAATTTTTCCAATGGACTTCGCTCTTTTGGAAACATTGTATTAGGCCTATTCTCACCCAAAAAGAGGAAAGAACAGGTCGAAGAACAAGAAAAGAATTTATTCGAAGAAGCGTCTATTGAATCACCATGGCGCAGTGTGGTTCGTAAGTTTATCAAGAACCCACTAGGACTTATCGGTTTAATCGGTTTCATCGCGATTTTCATCATCGTCTTTGTCGGTTCTACGTTGATTCCCTTCGATCCATTTTATACAGCTGGTCCAATGAGAAACGTCCCTCCCGGTGAAAATTACATGGAGGTACCTCAATCTCTTCTTGATGAGGGTGTTGAAGATATCCAATCCGGTATCACTTTCTCCGTAGGTCTGTCCAAGGAAGGAAATATCTTCTTCTGGGGAGTTGACGGAGAGAACAACCTGACTATGCCTCAGGAAATCAAAGATCAGATTGGCGACCAGAAAATCAAACAAATCGCTGTCGGTGACCGCCACATCTTGGTCGTTACAGAAAACGAGGAAGTCTATGGATGGGGAAACAACGCCTTCGATCAGACTATCCTTCCAAGTGATGTGAAGAGCTTAATCGATCGCGAAGGTGGCGTGCAGAAAATTGGCGCCGGTGACCAGTACTCTGTAGTTTTAACCAATGAAGGAACCATTAAGGTATGGGGTTCAACCTTACCTAACCGTCTTAACCTGATTTCCAGAAAATACGACAAGAATGTTAAGGACTTTGCAACCGGTTCCGTTAATATCCTCTTAGTTACAATGAACAATGAAGTAGAAGTAATTGGGTCTAAGGGCTCTGAGCTTGATACGGCAATCCCTGAAGAATTGGTGAATGGTGAAGTTGAAATAGTTCAAATTGCTCGTTCTCAAAAGAGCGGTTCGGCCATCGATGCAGACGGCAAGCTATGGACATGGGGTTCCGCTTCCGAGAACATTAGAAACGCCCCTGAGTTAGAAGAAAAAGCCGTTCAGTTAGTAGCCGGCCGTGAGCACACCCTAGTACTTACCGAAAGTGGCAAGATTCAAGCTTGGGGCAAGCACGACCACGACGTGACAACTACACCTGAAGGAGACGGCTACCAAAGAATTTTCGCTGACTTCTACAACAACTATGCCTTCAAAGATGAATCAACCTATGAATCATGGGGACTCGATGGTTACTTGATGGGAACCGACCACCTTGGTCGTAACCTGTTCACCCGTTTAATTCACGGAGGTAAGGCGACACTACAGATCTCCTTTATCGCCATCGTCATTCAGATTATTATCGGTGTTGTTGTCGGTATGTTAGCAGGATACTACGGTGGTTGGGTAGACAATGCGTTGATGCGCTTCTCCGAGATTGTGGCATCTTTCCCCTTCTATCCAACAATCATTACCTTGTCAGCGACCATTCCACCAACGGCATCCGCTTATCAACGTATCCTCCTCGTTATGGTTCTGTTAGGTATTCTGAGCTGGACCGGTATTGCCCGTTTGGTTCGTGGTCAAATTCTTGCAGAGCGTGAGAAGGACTACATTACAGCTGCCCGCGCCCTAGGTTTACGTGAAAACGCAATAATGAGTTCACACATCCTACCGAATATCCTATCGATTATTATCGTACAGGCTACGTTGGGTTACGCCGGTAACTTACTGTCTGAGGCAGGATTATCCTTCCTTGGTTTCGGTGTACCAGAACCCTACCCATCATGGGGTAACATGATGACCTCGGCTCAGACCAGTGATGTTATTCAGTTATACTGGTGGCGGTGGATATTCCCAGGAATGGCTGTCTTCTTGACTGCCCTAACCGTCAACTTAATTGGTGATGCGCTTCGGGATGCACTCGATCCTAAATCATTAGAAAGGTAAGCGCAATGTCTTTGTTAGAGATTAAAAATTTGCATACCTACTTCGACACCGCCCGCGGTCAAATCAAAGCGGTTTATGGTGTCGACTTGGAAATAGAAGAAGGCAGGACCCTAGGTCTTGTCGGCG
>CAYMYX010000071.1:0-4142 GCA_964394795.1 uncultured Peptoniphilaceae bacterium | reverse complement strand
GAACCACGTCGCCATCCTCTAGGACGTACTCGGACATCCCTACCATAGGGGACACACCGTTAACGGTAAACAACCAACCCGATGTTGGTGAAAAGTCACCGGACCCTAGCCACTCGTCTGGATTTTCCTCAAATGAACCCACTGCATCTACAATGTATTGGGGAGCTGTCGTCAACGCACCTGCACTCTCCGGATCAAAAACTTCTGTAAAATAGAACATCTCTTCAAAAGTACCGCCGTAGCGAACGCGGTCGGCGCCGATGGTATTGACCATGGCCTCCGCTAAATTAGCCCCCTTCGGTAGTTGCACCTCTACCGGAGCAAGATAGTAGCCTTGACCAAGAGCAAACTTTTCTACAGCAATGACTATAGTAATTTGCTCGTCGTCAATCACAGGTTCTTCCGATGAATCGTCCGCCGGGTCGATTGGGTCCGTTGGGTCCGTTACTGCTGCGACGTCGGACATATCGTAGAGGCTGTTTTTCCCATCGACAAAACGACCGTATGCAACTAGAGCCAACGCGGCTTGATCGGTGGCCATCCCATTCGCCCCACTCATCGACTTCATATGATAAAAGCCACCATTCTCATGGGCATAGCTGAGTAGAGTCGTTAACAAAGAGTTTCCATTCTTAATCAAAGGCTCATAGGATTCTGCATCAATACCTAAGGCACTCAAGGCAATCAACGTTTGAGCTACGCTTTGGGAGTTGGACGCGCCGAACTCTACAAATTCGCCGCTCTCATCTTGTTCATTCGCCAAGTAATCCAGGCCTTTGTCCACTGCCGCTTGAACGGCCTCATCCGTACCATAGTATGGCGCTAATGCTTGCAATGTCATTGACGTCAAATCTACAGAAGGGAATGATGTTGAAAATCCCCAAGCACCGCTTGTTTGCTGTTGTCCTAAAATATAGTCGACAAGCGCTTCTCGGCTCGTCTGTGTTCTACCATCTGCCGCAACAGGAATCTCATAAGCGCCTGAATCGTAAGCCAATAAGGCAAAAATTGGTCCATTAATGCCTTGCCTCTTCACGTAATCCAAATCGCTAAGGCCATCCAACAAGTTGATACCACCCACATCGGTCACATCCTTATTAATCGCCGTCAACGCTAAAATGAGGCGAGAATATTCCGAACTCTTGTAGTAATCCAAGCGGCCTTCATTACGAGGTACCGCTACCGCTTCTTGAACTGCAGTTACCACGCGGTCATAATAGCCATCGTAATAGCCATCAGCGACAGCAAATTCACCTCTCGCCAAAGCAAGGATAGACCACTCGCCGGCACCCGTGCCAAAACCAGGTTCACGCACGTTGTTATAGATGTAGGCTAAGGTTTCGTTCATTACTTCTCGGCCACCTAGTTGGCTGTGTCCCGCTTCCTCGACAACTGCCTCCTCGGCTGGAAGTTCTTCGCTTACATCTTCAACCATCTCGCTAGTCGCATTGGATTCTTCACTAGCTGGGATTTCCTCGAGTAAGCTTTCTGAAACAGCCTCTTCCCCCACCGATTGGCTTTCAATCATCTCCTCAACAGGAGGGGTTTCCTCAAGTTCATCCACCAACTCACTAGAAGCCGGCTCACTAACCGTTTCCTCGCTCATCTCCTCAATGGACTCGACCAAGCTATCTTCACTTGAAACCAAGCTCTCTTCACTTGAAGCTAAGCTCACTCCAATCTGGGGAGACACAGCTAGCAAAAAAGCCAATAGCAGAGCCAACATCCTCTTTGTCTTCTTCATTTCTATTCCTCTCTTTTCGTGGTCAAAATAGAAAACGCCTGTTTTTCCTATGCGAAAAAACAGGCGTGTCCAAAACTATCTCGAACCACTATGGCAACTATTTTTCTGCGGAAAATAAGTAGCACTATCATTAGGGCGCATATTCTGACTTAGCTTCATCGCTTACCCGCCTTCCCGCTTTCGCAGTGGCATCTTGGGCTCGCTCCACATTACAGCAACCGGATTGTGCAGGACTTACACCTGCTTCCGCGCTTACTAACGAGGCTATTTAATTGTTTACTGAAGAACTGGTGCTCTTCAGCCGTCTAGGTTCATTATAGCAGATTGGGCTTCGTTCTTGGGGAATTATTCAAAACCACCGACATTGCTTAACCCAAATCAAGAACGACATCTTGTGGCTTAATCCAACCCTTCCTTCGAAGAATTTCGCCGAAAATATAAGTAAGGATAGCAGGAAGCACGATACTGATCAGAATCAGACCAACCCAATCAAATGTGGATGGATTCAGCGCTTGAGCACCGAGTTCCATAGCTCTTTCACTTGGGTTATACCATCCTGTGATCACGCCAACAGGGCCAACCATACCGGATGTTCCCATCCCTGCTGCGATAGGTGGGCCATTCAGCTCAAGCTTGAATAACATCGTGGCTAACGGACCTGTAATCGCTGAGGTTAAGGTTGGTGGAATCCAAATTCTAGGATTCTTCAATATATTCGGCACTTGCAACATGGATGTGCCGAGCCCTTGAGCAAGCAAGCCACCCGGGCCATTCTCCTTGTACGTCATCACCGCAAATCCTACCATCTGAGCACAGCAACCCGCGTGTGCTGCTCCACCGGCTAATCCGACCAGACCCAAAGCGGCACAGATCGCTGCGGATGAAATAGGTAGTGTTAAGACCATACCCACGATGACAGATACCAGAATACCCATAATAAATGGTTGTTGCGTAGTCGCCCAATTGATCGCGTCTCCAATCGCAACGGCAAACGCACCGATTGCCGGCGCAATAAGCATAGATGCCCCAACACCTACCAATAAGGTAACACCTGGAGTAACAATGATATCCACTCTCGTTTGTTTAGAGACAAGCTTACCAAATTCTGTTGCGATAATCGCCACAAAGTAAACCGCCAAAGGACCTCCTGCTCCGCCCAAAGTGTTAGCTGCAATTCCTACACCAGTTAGCGAGAACAAAACAAGTGGGGGCGCTTTCAAGGCATAGCCAATCGCTATCGCCATAGCCGGTCCTGTTGCCTGAGAAGCAAAAGTTCCTATTTCCCCAAAGAAGCTTCCGACAGCGCTATCGCCTAACAAATTACCTAGGGTATTAAAGATCGTCCCCATCAGTAAGGAAGCAAATAAGCCAAGGGCCATACTTCCTAATGCATCAATCGCATACCCCTGGAAGGAAGGTTTTATCCCCCGTGATGATAAGAATCCTTCATCCTTTTTTTCCTTCGTTTCGGTCATATTCATCTCCTAAAATAATAATGATTTAATCAAAATCTTACATGTTGTTGAACCAAATTTTACCTCTTTTCCTTCACTTTATCCACTCAAATTTACGACAAGCAAGGAAAAAGGCCGGCAGAAGCCGACCCCTTATCTCAATTTAACTATTTCTGGATGCATTTCATCGTGAAACCGATTAACCGCTTACTTTTCACTCTTATACCGGTTAATCTCTTCCGTCAGCTTAGGCACAATCTCAAAGAGATCGCCAACCAAACCCACGTCTGCGATATTAAATATTTGGGCACTTGGATCTTTGTTAATCACGATAATGTAATCCGACTCTTCCATGCCAGCAACATGCTGGATTGCTCCGGAAATACCGCAAGCGAAGTAAACGTTGGGACGAACGGTGGCCATCTGAGGACGATAATCCGAGCATAAGATTGTTGCCATCAAGTTCCCGCCAAAAGCCGGCCTTGTCATCATAAGTTCCTTGGTTTCCCCATTAATTTCCAGTTTGGTACAATCCGCAGTTAAACCCGTATGTATTCTACCCGCCAAGCGCGGAGCCAGATCTCTTCCAATTGATGTTGCTCCAATGAGCAAAACATCAGGCTTGTGATGTTCGATAATGAAGGCCATAGCCTGCGTATACGGCTCTGTTCGATAGACTCGTAACTCTTCGTCATCAACGACAAGGACACGGTCAGCTCCAAAAGCGACCAGCTCTTCAGCCAAACTATCTACCTTAGATCCAATAAGAATAGCGGTAACTTCCGTTTCCAGTTCAGTAGCCAACTTTCTAGCTTCCCCGATAAGTTCTAATGATACTTTCGATAGCTGATTGTCTACCTGTTCAGCGAAGGTGAATACACCTTTCCAAGGCGACTTGTAAAATGAAATGCAACAACCAATAAAATAATCCATGGCAACTCTGT
>CAYMYX010000070.1:0-4232 GCA_964394795.1 uncultured Peptoniphilaceae bacterium | reverse complement strand
GGAGTTTCCTTCCATTAAATAGAAGGTGTAATCAATATAAGCATCGGCATCAGGAATTATTCTCGAGAAGTTGGTGCGATTCTTGCCGACAGGCTTAATATTTAAGTTTTCAACATTATTTTGACCGACTGCTAGACGTACATAATAATTAATTTCGTCTTCCGTATTATCCAAGAGATTCATGATTCGATCTTGGAAGTCCAAAGGATTGGCTCGAGCAGCCTTTAACGATTCGATGTCAGCTTCGGCTAGCAAACCCAAGGGAAGGTAATTCTGATTCTCAAAGACTTGGACGTATTCCGTTTCCTTAATCAGATCCATATCAACTAAGTCAGGCCGGTTACTCTTGTCCCTTAGCTTATCGATGCCGTCGATTTCTTGGTCTAGGGCGTCCTTCTGTCCTCGCATATAGTAGCGAATACCAAATAGGGCATCGGTGAACTTTGTAGGATTGGTCCCATTCAGTGAGTTATTAGAAACAGCAAAACCCATTGCGGAGAAGAGATCAATCGTCTTTCTCTCCAAGGCAGAGTTGAAGTGAGTCGTAGTTGGATAGTGGAAGCGCATACCGTCATTGTTGTCGTGCATGAAGGTCTTCTCAATACGCCAAAATTCATTTTCTTCTTCAGGACGGAAGTCTTGGAGAGCCTCATGCATGACTCCATCAAAAAACTCGAACTCTTCCAAACTCTCATAGTTATAAACAACCGTGTGGACCGACGCATTAAGGCTCATTTCCGCGAAGGAAACGAGGAGGAGAAGTGCCGCTGCGGCTTTCCGTTTATGGGGATAGAGCAAAATCATAATCATTAGAGCGATAAAGATTATTCCGCCACCAATGAGATGATAAATCATGAGGAAGTCATATTTCTCCAGGTTGAAGTAGAGGAAGGCATATAGTCCTCCATAGAGCATAACAACCAGGATAAACTTAAATAGATTCGCCTTCTCAAACCGCATAAAGGATCTAAAGGCAAGGAGAGCAATAAAGAAGCTAAAGACCCAAGAAAAGCGGTACTCGTACCAGATGGGATACTGCATACCATGCCAAAACACATTGAGTTTATCGATATTCATGGATAGGAAGAGAAAGACCAGTATCAGCAAGCTGATGAAACGTTCTCTCAGGGAGATCCTGCCATTGAGTAAATAGCTAATTAAGAAGATATTGGTGATCGTTCCGGTGAAGACGTTGGGCAAGCCCTTGGGAACCTGATCATAGTTGAAGGCACCGGGTAGCATCTTCGCAAAGAAGTCCAATGGGGGATAGTCAAATACCCAGTTGGCTACGACGTTAGAGGCATAGGATACTTTACTTAAAACCAAGGCGTAAAGAGTTGGTAACAGGAGGACGGCGCATATGGCCCCCGCTAGTAGGGAATAGAGGGCGAATCGAGCGAAGGGGCGGAAGAAACCGTTCCACTTCAATTTATCGCGACTTGCTGTTCTTCGGACCATCGTATAGATAAAGTACAGCACGACCATGACACAACCCATGTAACCGATATAGAAATTGGTCCATATCATATAGGTTAAGGTTGCTACATATAATAGGGGGTTCTGGCCATCGATTAACCGTTCTAAGCCAAGGATGACTAAAGGGAAGACCGCAATGGGGTCTAACCACATATGGTTAAGTAAGTTGGCGGTCGAGAAGGATAGCAATCCATACATCGTAGAAAACAGCACCACCCTCCAGTCCTTACCATGTTCGTTGTATAACAAGAGTAAGGCGAAGCTGGCTCCGGCCAAACCAATTTTAAGCATCTGGGTGGCTTGGATGACGATGGGCATGGCCTCCCTAGGGAAAACAAAGAAGAGAAGGTTCCATGGACTCATCATATAGTAGGCAAAGGTCCCGACCATCTCGCCACCAATTGACTTGGTTACGTTATAGAAAAAGCCCTCTGGATTCATTAACGCATTGCGGAATCCTTCATAGAAGCCGACATATTCATGGCGCAAATCAACGGCCATGGTGGTTTCGCCGCCAAAGGGGAATACGCCCGACACTATAAAGGCAGGGATAAAGGCTAAGATAGGCAGAAGGAAACTAAAGAAAACCAGCTTCAGTTTTCTTTTTCTCTCGCTTTTCTTTCTTAAAGCAATAAAGGTCTTGCCTTTGTGAACCTCTTTGATTTTCATAACAGAGCCGCTTTGTACAAGCGGCTCGTCATGTCGATTAATATTTTCTGTACTACTTAGTGTTAACTTGTCTGAAGTAGACATTCGTTCCTCCTATAGGGAGTTAATCCATTGGTTTATAGGTATCTCTCAGGGTTACCGTACGGTTGAAGACTTTGTGTTCAGGAGTAGAGTAGTGATTGTCTTCACAGAAATAGCCCTTACGCATAAATTGATAGCGCATTTCAGGATCTGTCTGCTCGGCCAACCAAGGTTCAAGATAAGCGGTCTCAATGACTTCCATACTATCCGGGTTAATTAATTCTGTATACTCCCGCTCGTCGCCATCCGGATTTTCTACTGTGAACAGGTCGTTATATAGTCGAATTTCTGCTTTCACGGCATCTTCTACGCTAACCCAGTGAATGGTTCCTTTGATCTTTCTACCGTCAGCTGCTGAACCACCGAAACTATCCGGATCATAGTCTGCATGAACGGCAGTGATATTTCCTTCTTCGTCCCGATCATAACCGGTGCATTTCACGATATAGGCGCTATTCAGACGGACCTCGTTACCTGGGAAAAGACGGAAGTACTTCTTCGGTGGATCAACTTCAAAGTCTTCTCGCTCAATCCAAATCTCTTTGCGGAAGGGGGCCTCGTGGGTGCCCATTTCCGGTTTCTTCGGATGGTTATTTACCGTACAATAATCAACCTTATCTTCAGGATAATTATCGATGATGAGTTTTAAAGGATCGAGGATGGCCATCGCACGAGGGGCATTCTCATTCAAGTCTTCTCGTAAGCAATATTCTAAGAAGCCGTGGTCTACGATGGAGTCAACCTTAGATACACCGATTCGTTGGGCGAAGTTTCTTATGCTCTGAGGGGTGTAGCCTCTTCTTCTCAAACCTGATATGGTCGGTAGGCGAGGGTCATCCCATCCATCGACGACACCAGTATCAACTAGGTTCTTTAGCTTTCTCTTGCTCATAACTGTCTTGGTTAGGTTCAACCTTGCAAACTCAATCTGTCTTGGTTGATGTTCAATTTCGGTATGCTCAACAAACCAATTATAGAGGGGTCTGTGATCCTCAAATTCCAATGAACAGAGTGAGTGGGTGATCCCTTCGATCGCATCCTCTAGGGGATGGGCGTAATCGTACATAGGATAGATGCACCATTTGTCGCCTGTCCTATGGTGGCTCTCATGGGCGATTCGATAGATAACCGGATCTCTCATATTCATGTTGCCGGAAGACATGTCGATTTTTGCCCGTAGCGTCTTTTCGCCATCCTTAAACTCGCCGTTCTTCATTCGCTCAAAGAGATCCAAGTTCTCCTCGATAGGGCGGTCACGGTATGGGCTATTCTTTCCCGGTTCGGTCAACGTTCCGCGATATTCTCTCATCTCTTCTGGTGTGAGATCACAGACGAAAGCAAGATCCTTCTTGATTAAGACCTTGGCTAAATCGTACATTCTGTCGAAGTAGTCTGAAGCGAAGTAAAAGCGGTCGCCCCAGTCGTAACCCAACCAATGGATATCCTCTTGGATTTTATCGACGTACTCTTGTTCTTCTTTACCAGGGTTTGTATCATCCATACGAAGATTACACAGGCCATTATACTTTTCAGCCGTACTGAAGTTTAAATTGATTGCCTTAGCGTGTCCGATGTGGAGGTAACCATTAGGCTCAGGAGGGAACCTGGTGTGTACAGTTTCACCTTCCGTTCTGCCGCCTGGAGCCAACTCTTCATCAATAATTTGGTGGATGAAATTACCGGAAGTTGCATTCTCCGATTCGTTGACTTCAACATTCTTTGTTTCTTCTGTCATATCTGCCTCCTATTTTCTATTCACGATAGATTTCTATCGTTTTAATCTAATTCTATACAAAGATATACGCTTTATTTTACCACGAAAACATCAAGTGAGCACATATACCGTTACTTTATCAAAAATGAAATATTTGATAATTCAGATATAATCTTATAAACTGATAAGGAAAGAACAAGGATGGAGGCTGCAGTGGATATCAATAATATGATTAAGCTAAAATTGCCTGAATGGGATGAAATACCGGATTTCGGCATTTATCGAGAACAAC
>CAYMYX010000069.1:256-4579 GCA_964394795.1 uncultured Peptoniphilaceae bacterium | reverse complement strand
ATGGGGCGAAAATCTATATACCAAAGCAGAGAAAATTTGATTTGGTATATAAGGCATAGTGGTAGTCAATCAAAATAGAAAACCTAAATTCTCTAGGTTATCACCTCAAAAAGAAAGGGCTGAGTCAAAATATACTGACCCCATAAAGCTGGATCAAATATCCAGCTTTATGGGGTCTCCTTAGAGCCTATTTTGCAACAGCCCTTTCTGAGTCGTTAGATTTTATTCGCCTAGGGAGTTTGCGGCATGTGCGCCTGCAATACGTCCTGATGTAAGGGCCCATTGAACAGCTGAACCTGACATGTAAACTTGGTTGTAGATTCGCTTGTTGGCATTCTCACCTGTTGCGTATAGGTTAGGAATAACTTCACCGTTTTCATCAAGAACTTCGAAGTTTTCGTTGGTTTGGACACCACCGAAGGTTCCCATGGTCTTAGGATAAATCTTCACGGCATAGAAGGGGCCGGTCTCCACAGGTACGATAAAGTCAGCAGGTTTGCCGAATTCATCTTCACCACCGTTTGCGCCTGCATTATAGGTTTCAATAGTAGACACTAAAGTCGCTTCGTCAGCGCCCATTTCTGCTGCTAGAGCTTCAATGTTATCTGCCGTGACGTATTCGCCTTCGAGTTCACCCTCTTCAAGGATGGTGATTAGGTCTGCATTAGCTTCTGCACTATCGAAGACTGCCCATGGTTCTTCGGCCATAGCAACGGCATTGGTAGCCATAGCGTAGTGGATGGCTTCATTGGTGAAGCGTTCACCGTTACCGTCAACATAAATCTTCGTCCAATCCATCATCAAGCTGTTTTCCTTTGGATAATGGGAAGTGATACCTAAACCAATAACCCAATTCTCATCGTAAAGTGCTGCCCCAACCTCTTCAGCCATCATGATGCCTTCACCCATAGATCCTGGAGCTGCAGCGGAATAGTCTGCTGTACCCGTCATTTCTGGAACAAAGCGTTCTAACAATTCTTCATTCTTCGCAAAACCACCGGCTGCTAAGATAACCTTATCTGCCGTGATATCATACGTAACGGTTTCTCCGTTTTCATCTTCCGCTTCAATGGTTGCGCCTATAACAGCACCATTATCGTCGGTAAGTAGTGCTACTGCCTTATTCTTTACTCGAATTTCAATGCCTTCTTCTTTCAAGAAGTCAGCGATATTGGTGGCAAGGACCATACCGCCGGATTGACCTTCACCAACAACTGGGAAGTGCAGACGTTCTACTGGGTCTACACCGAAGCCTTCGATAGAACCGTACTCATGTCCCGCATAGTCTACCAACCATTCAGTTGTCACAACTGCTTCGTCCATGAAGTAGTCAACAAACTCATAGTCAGGATACTTTTCAGAAGGTGTACCTGTAGATTGACGCTCTTCCCACAGTTCCATCCAGCTTTCCTTACTGTCTTCAATGCCTTGTTCTTGTTGGAACCTAGTGTCCGTTGCTGCAATACCACCACCAGAATAGGATGTGGAACCACCAGTGTTCGCTTGTCTCTCGACTAAGATAACCACAGCACCATTTTCATGAGCGGAAGCTGCTGCTGTTAAACCAGCACCACCACCACCGATGACAAGAACTTGTGTTTCGGTATTTTCGTATGTAGTAACTTCTGCTTCTTCTGAAGATTCTTCCTCTTCCGTCTCACTACTTTCGACTACTTCAGATTCTTCTGTCTCCTCAGACTCTTCAACAACTGAGCTTTCTTCTACACTTAAATCTTCGCTTAATTCAGTTTCTGACACCTGGTAGCTTTCCTCAGCCTCATTATTACAAGCAACCATAACGAGCATGAGGGCTAGACCTAACAACACCAATAATCTTAGTTTCCTCATTTGTATCTCCTCCTAGAGAGTTAAAAGTTCGCCTTAGTTTTCTTCGGCTTCGTTCCTACATAGTTACTCTAACTATCATATCCTAAACGGGCTAGGAAAACGATACTTTTTATCATTATAGTAATAATCTCCAAATAAAAGACGCTCAAAAATAAAGCAGCTGTAACATCTTATAAAGGCATTACAGCTGCTAAATCTATCTCGTTTAATTGTCTGCAAACTATCTCTTCCACACGTCAGCGTACTTCTCATCTTCCTCGAAGCGGCGTTTTGCATACGGACACAGAGGAATAATTCTCACCCCTTCTTCTCTGGCTGCATCGACCACAGCATCAACAAGCTTAGCCGCGATGTCTTGGCCTCGGTAATTCTCGTCCACATAAGTGTGGTCAATAATCCACATGCTGTCCGATTGGGAGTAAGTGCACTCCCCAATCTCCTTGTCTCCATCATAAGCCGCCGCGCGGTTTTTATCTTTTTCAAATACTACGTTTACCATAACTGCCTCCTTAATTTGTTATTCATACATACCTAAATTAAGGGGTTAACCTTGAATGCCTAATAGGCTGGTGGCAATGGCAAAGTAAACAAAGAGGGCCATCCCATCAACCAACGTCGTAATCAAAGGTCCTGCCATGATGGCTGGGTCGAAGTTGAGTTTCTTCGCCAAGATGGGCATAGCGCTGCCAACCATCTTTGCCAAAATGACGGTGACGAGCACGGTCAGGGACACGGTTAGGGCAATTAAGGGGCTGACCGATTCGAAGACCATGATGCGGATGAAGTTCACCACAGAGAGGGCGATACCCACAATAATTGAAACCTTAAATTCCTTGAACACAACCTTGAGGATATCCTTAATTTGAATCTCCTCCAATGCCAATCCTCGGATGATTAGGGTCGATGACTGAGAACCCGCATTACCACCGGTGTCCATCAGCATGGGAATGAAGGCCGCCAGGATGGTGACGGATTGGAGGGCGGAGTCGTAGCGCTGGATTATGGCCCCCGTGAGGGTTGCCGAGATCATCAAAATCATGAGCCAGGGGATCCGGTGCTTCGCCAAGTCGAGGGCGGGTGTCTTGAGGTATTCTCGTTCGTTGGGTCTCATGGCCGCCATCTTTTGCATGTCTTCCGTGTTCTCTTCTTCGATGACATCTAAGATGTCGTCAACGGTGACGATGCCGACCAGGCGATTCTCGTTGTCGACGACAGGTGCTACCAAGTAATCGTAGCGCTTGAAGAGTTGGGCAATGTCCTCTTGGTCGTCGTGGGTGTTGACATAGACCGCGTCGGAGGTCATCAGGTTTTCAATCAGTTCGTCCTCGTCGCTGAGGACAAGCTTGCGCAGAGTGACGTAGCCTTCCAAGACCCTTTCCTCGTTCATGACAAAGCAAGTGTCGATGGTCTCCCGGTCGACGCCCCGCTGTTTGATGTAGCTGAGGGCATGGCCCACGGTCATGGTCTTCTTCAAATCCACATACTCGATGGTCATGATGCTGCCCGCCGAATCCTCGGGGTAAGCCAGGAACAAGTTGATAAGCTGCCGGCGCTCGGGATCCGTGTTCCGCAGAATCTTCTTCACCACATTAGCAGGCATCTCCTCGATGAAGTCCATCGTATCGTCCATGTACAGCTCATCGACAATACCGGACACCTCTTCGTCCGTCACCGACTCCACGATGTACTGCTGCCTTTCTGCGGAAAGGTGGGGAAAAACTTCAGATGCCATCTCCTTGGGGAGCAAGCGGAAAATCATCAAATTGTCATGGTCGTTTTGTTCCTCCATCATGAGGGCAAGATCGACGACATTCTCCTTAATAAGAACTTCCCTTGCTTCAGCAAAGTTACCTTGGTGAATTGCTTGTAAAATTTTGTTATTCATTTGTAGCCTCCTTAATAAGACCACAAAAATAACTTGTTTATGGCCTTATCTCTAGATTGATTTTTTGTTTATCGAAACACTGCTGTTCTCGATACGGGTCCATAAACCATTTCCTTTCTTTTCGCTTGGCGTCTGCCAAGGCTGAGTTCTCTCCAACGGACTTCATTATAGCATAGGGGTGGTTGGAAGGCCAATTTGGGCCATTTTTGGAGTTGGTTTTGCTGGATCGTCTACCAGCTTTCATATCAAATCGCTACTTCTCCGTTTTAGTATTATGACCTAAATCACATTTATATACCAAACAGCGACTTTCTTCGTTTTGGTATATTCGGGGGCCATCCTCATGGCCTACCACCAAATCTAAAGGCTTCTCGTCGCCCCTTCTCCAATTCCTTCCTTTCCTTTTACCACGCCATATCATACAAAATTCCATATTTTCAATTTATGTATGACTCTTTGCCAAGACTATAAAACTTATTTTAATTTTTTAAATTTATGTTTTAACTTTTTCTGAGGCCAATAAAACATATTTTCATTTTTCCGAATTAAGCATTATTGCTCACCCCGCTTTTTTGTATTTACTCGCGGAT
>CAYMYX010000069.1:0-246 GCA_964394795.1 uncultured Peptoniphilaceae bacterium | reverse complement strand
GATTTTCCACTAAAAAGTGCCAACGAGGGCCATTCTCATGCAACATTTTTTCAAATTCTTCAAAAATGTATTAACCGGCTCAAATTTTTCTAATGTATATTTACAAATTCTTCAATAATGTATTAACCGCATCAAATTTTACTAATACATTTTTACAAAATCTCGAATTCTGTATTATTCCACCCCCATAACGGGGGCCATCCTCACAAAAAAAGAGCCGAGCGCACGCTCGACTCTTACATTAAA
>CAYMYX010000068.1:0-4601 GCA_964394795.1 uncultured Peptoniphilaceae bacterium | reverse complement strand
CTTGCCCGTCGCCTTGACCAAGCTCTTAATAAAGCTTGTTTTTCCTGCGCCTAGAAAGCCGGATATCACTAATACTTTCAATGGTAACCTCAATTTTCTATCTTAAAATAAGAAAAGAAGTACGTAACTAATCCTATCATTACGCACTTCTCTTCACAATAAGGTTCTACTTGAAGGATCTAGTTATAGAACAACAACGGGTTTGATTAAATCTTTTGGCTTGTCTTTCATCAGCATGAGGGCATCTTCAACCTTCTCGAAACCTTCGAAGCGGTGAGTTAACATGAGGGAAACATCAACGCGACCGTTAGCAACAAGCGCGCTTAGTTTTTCCAGACGAGCACGTCCACCTGGCATTAAACCACCGACGATTTTCTTGTGACCCATACCAACACCCCACTCAACGCGAGGAATATTAATGTATGTGCCTTCGCCTAAGTAGTTGACGTTACCAAGGGTTCCGCCTGGCTTCAGAGCTTTGATTGCAGGCTCGAAAGTCTCTACGCCGCCACCGGCAAGGATAACTTTATCAACGCCTTTACCTTTGGTCATATCCAAAACTTGGTCTGCGATGTCGCCATCCTTGTAGCTGATAAAGTCAGTTCCGCCGTATTCTTTCGCCACTTCGATACAGTTTGGACGAGTACCAACACAGATAATTCTGGATGCACCACGGAGATGAGCACCAGCGACGGCCATAAGACCTACAGGGCCGATACCGATAACGAGGACTGTGTCGCCGAATTGAACATCAGCAAGTTCAACACCATGGAAGCCTGTTGGCACCATGTCAGAAAGCATACATGCTTCTGCTGGGGAGATTTCATCTGGTAATAGAGCCAAGTTTCCATCAGCATCGTTAACGTGGAAGTATTCACCAAAGACACCATCTTTAAAGTTAGAGAACTTCCATCCGCCGAGCATACCACCAGAGTGCATGGGGTAGCCACTTTGAGCAGCAACAGATTGCCAGTCTGGAGTGATCGCAGCAACCATGATACGGTCACCTTTTTTGAAATCTTTTACATTGGAGCCGACTTCTACAACAACGCCACAGCCTTCATGGCCTAGAATCATGTTTTCTCTTTCGCCTAGCGCGCCTTCCCAAACCGTATGTATATCTGATGTACAAGGGGAGAGTGCTAGCGGTTGGATGATTGCGTCATCTGGTCCACAAGTTGGTCTGTCTTTCTCGATCCAACCTGTCTCACCAATGCGCAGCATGGCATAACCTTTCATAGAAAACCTCCTAAAGTTTATTTCTGTACAATACAAGCCTATACACCTGTGAAAGTGTTGTCAATACGGGCCATGTATTCTTTAAGAAATCTTAATAATATCCTTTGGAGGTCAGGTATAGTTTTTAATACTATATAGCCCATTTTATCGCTCATCGCACAATAAAACCGGATTCAACCAACATTAGGTCAAATCCGGCTAAACTTTATTTATTCTTATTTCGAAACGACTTCGGATACGCATCCAAAGCCTTATCCAAAATCTCCACCGCTCTCACCAAAATCTTCTCATCAACGCAGTAGGAGATACGTACTTCATTCTTACCTGAACCTTCCGACTCATAGAACCCTTCGGCTGGAGTTGGCAGGAGAACTTCACCGTTATCCTCAAATTCATTCAGCATCCAGATAACGAAATCATCGGCGTCCTCAAGGGGCAGGGCAACGATGGTATAGAAGGCACCTTCAGGTTTGGAAAAGGTTAAATCCGGAACAGCTTCCAGAGCCTTTTGGAGGTGCAATCTTCGCTCGTTATAGATATGGGCAACCTTGTCGAAATAGTCATCCTCAAGGTTGATCAAGGCAGCGATGGCATACATATCAACGGTAGGGGCAGATAATCTCTTCTGGCAAAGCTTCATGATTGCGCCAGATATTTCTTTGTTCTTCGTTGCTACCGTCCCGATACGAGACCCACAAGCCGAATACTTCTTCGATGCACTGTCAATTAGGATGACGTGTTCCTCTAATTCGCGAATGTCGCCGAAAGACACGAAAGCTCTGTCGGTGTAGTTGAACTCGCGGTAAACCTCATCGGCTATGATAATCAGGTCCCGCTCCTTCGCCAGTTGGGCAATTCGGTCCACTTCTTCTTGGGTGTATACGCGACCCGTTGGGTTACCGGGATTAGCCAGTAAGATGGCTTTGGTATTTTCCTTGACCGACTTCTTCATCTCTTCCACGCTGGGAATCGCGTAGTTGTCTTCGATGTGGGTCGTTACTTCGTGTATTTCGATATTATACAAGTCCAGCGCCAGCTTGTAGTTGCTGTAGAAAGGGGCAATCAAGAGGACACCATCTCCGGGATCACAGAGAGCGAGGAGGGCGAATTCGATCCCTTCCATGGCCCCCACTGTGACGAAGATTTCGCTCTCACTGAACTCCAAGCCACGTTGTTGGTAGTATTCCTTCTGAGCAGCCAGCATTTCGTCCGTTCCTTGAGAGTTGGAGTAGGGGACGTGCTTGCTGGGATACTCCTTTAGCGCCTCGAAGAATAGATCCGGCGTCTCGATGTCCGGTTGTCCAATGTTGAGCTTCAAGATCTTCGTGCCCCTGGCTTCCGCCGCGCTGGCTAGGGCGTTGTATTTACGTATAGGCGATACGCCTAATTGTTCAATTCGATTCGATAGCATCTTTCACCTCGTTTACTGATGAACTTTTTATGTACTGGCCGAGGGCCATATCAATGTCCTCTTAAATTATACACTTTCTTGATAATTATGGACGTGCTTTAGCTAATCCAAATTAATAATATTTTTTGGTAGCAGATTCATCGCCTCGTTCAATCTCCTGAAGCGTCCTACCATTGGTTTCCACCCAAAAATCTGAGCCATCGGCAGAATCTCCAGTCACAAAAGAAGCCGCAGCAGTTGGGCTAGGGAAGAGGACATCCTGCAACAATTGGTTATCTCGATTGATTTTGCTGGCATACTTCTGACGGAACAAGATAGTTTTTTGCGGACAATCCGGCGAAGTTTCCTTGGCAATCTTGCTTCCTGCTAGAACCATAAACCCACTACTGGTGCGGCGACCACTCGCTGGAAACTTCCTGTCTTTGGAATAGAGGACAGAGGCATGGGTGTCGATTACCGGGCTATGCAAAAGGGGATTCGTCCTAATCGGCGCGGTTTTTTCACCTTCTTTTTTTGTATCGCTAGATTTTCTGTATTTCCGTCTTTTACGTATTCTCGTTCCTGACTTGTACAGCTCGGGTTCAAATACCTTGAAGCCCAGCGCGCTAATAATCGCCGTTGAATTTTCAATAAATTCTTCCAATTCGCTCTGCTTTTCTTCGCTGACCAGGCCGGTATGTAGACTGCTATCGTTCTTCACTTCATATCTATTCGCGGTGATGGCAAGATTACAAAGGCGATTCTCCAAATAGCTAATCTCTACCGGACTATTGGTAAAGTTCGATGTGGAGATGACAACAGCATCCGTCCAGTAATCCTGTTCATCGTCTTTGTCGTGTCCCTGCAAGCGCTCGAGAAGACCTTCGCCCATCTTCCTGACGCTAGCTTGGCCTACATGGACAAAATCATTTCCTGTCTCTCTCGAAAAGCCAAATAGAAAATAGATGCCACTGAGTTTCAATACGTCTAAATCATCGCATAGATCTAGATGCGTCCTTGGAATCCGATAAACTTGACCCAGCCAAAAATTTATCGTCGCCTTGATTCGACCACTACCAACTCGATCCAGTAGGTCGAGATTAATACTTAATCCTTTAGCCATAGGTTTCCTCTTTTCTAATAGATAGGTGTCTTTCTATACATGGTAAATTTAGTTTGAATTCTGAATAAAATAAATGACAAATGCGGCGATGAGCAGAACACCGAGAAGTATAATCATCGATCTCTTTTGCTTCTTCGCAGATTCTGGGTCAAGGTCATTAAGTCGTCGACTCCGACCAGCCACCCTCTTATCCGCACCTTCCCCATCACTTTTGACTTCTTCCAATTCGATTAAACCCTCATATCCACAGGCCTCGCAAGCCACCTCATAAATGCCAACGCCAATCTGGTCGTTCTCTGTTTTAATTTTCAGTGGTGCCTTGCATGCAGGACAGGGTACATTAACTTTATTCATATTGGCCTCTCAATTATCGTGTTAAGATAACTATATCACAGGTTGAAATCAAGCTTTTAATAATGATTTATCAATATACCTGTTCGGAGAAAGAAATGTCAGAGCAAAAGTTGTTCTCGAGAGATTTGATGAAGAAACATTGAATGAAGTTTGGGCGATGGCATCTGTAGAATAGGTCAGGTTGCGAGCATTTACCAAGCTGTAGATTAAATCTATTTTGTAACCAAATCTATATAATTTTTCCATAAAGCTATCGTATGTTATCCTTGTATCATAGCTGTTGTCTCAAAGCGATGTAATAAATAATTTGCGTTATCGCATTAATCTGAGGAGGACACAAGAAGAATAAATTATTGGTTTTAACTATTGCTTTATTCCTTGCGGCTACGGGATGCTCATCTAACGCTGACCCCAGTGAAGAGGTTTTACAGGATGTGCAAGCTACTAAAATATAAACGTGTAGAAAGCGTTAAGCAATTTAATTTAATCTAACAT
>CAYMYX010000067.1:0-5032 GCA_964394795.1 uncultured Peptoniphilaceae bacterium | reverse complement strand
GCATAGTCTAAGGAGTAAAACATAATTCATTAATCTGCAAAAATGATTTATTAGCGTGTCTGGGCAGTAATGCACAACGAAAAATTAAGGAGACACCCATAAAGTTGGACCAAAAATCCAACTTTATGGGGTCACTTTATAGGCTATTTTGCAACAGCCCCTTTGCATCTTTGCTCAATTTATTGATCTCAATTGCATTATCTTTTGCTCAATTCATATTAAACCATAGGCTATAGTTATCAATTGATCCAATTATTTCATTCCTACTAAGCACTAATCTCTCAATATTTTTATACTTTTCTACTATCATTTCCACGGTCTATCCAACCCTAAGAACCATACTTAAAACCAACTTCGACTCAAGCTCCGTGTATCAAATAATATGTCCACGAGCGAAATCCGCAGGTGCATAGCACCGAGGACCTAGCGAGTGACACATCTTTTGCCTCTATTCCCATTCGCTAGCAAAAACTCAATGCTCCTACTCGTCGCATTTTCGTGTTTTGCGTCGCAGAAGGGTCCACATCAGCTCTCGCGTCGCCGTAGGCTCGCGAGTCGCTGTGTGGATCGTAAAAATTAGAGCTTTGCTCTAATTTTTACTCCCATTCAATCGTCCCCGACGGCTTCGGCGTCACATCATACAAGACTCTGTTAATGCCATCTACTTCGCTAGTAATTCTCTCGGTCAGCTTTGCCAACAACTCGTAAGACAAGGGTTCGACAGTTGCCGTCATCGCATCAACCGTATTGACGGCACGGATAACGCATGGCCACTCAAAGGCGCGTTCGCCTTCCTTGATGCCGGTGGACTTGACGTCGGGCACAACGGTGAAGTATTGCCAGACGGATTGGTCGAGGCCGGCTTTTTTGAACTCTTCACGGAGGATAACGTCGGAGTGACGGACGGCTTCAAGGCGGTCACGGGTGATGGCGCCGATGCAGCGGACACCAAGGCCGGGGCCTGGGAAAGGCTGGCGGTAAACCATGTCGTGGGGCAAGCCGAGAGCTTCCCCGACTTGGCGGACTTCGTCTTTGAAGAGCATGTCTAAGGGCTCGATGAGGCTGAAGGTCATGTCTTCTGGAAGGCCGCCCACGTTGTGGTGGCTCTTGATGCCTTTGGCGGTTTTGGTGCCGGACTCGAGGATGTCGGGATAGATGGTGCCTTGGGCAAGGAAGTCGATTTGGTCGAGCTTGCTTGCTTCTTCGTTAAAGATGTCGATAAAGAGGTTGCCGATAATCTTCCGCTTTTCTTCGGGATCGGCGACACCGGCTAGGGCATCGAGGTAGCGGTCGGTGGCATCCACGTAGATGAGGTTGGATTGGAGCTCTTTGTCGAAGACGTCGATGACTTGTTGGGACTCGCCTTCGCGAAGGAGGCCGTGGTTTACGTGAACACTGATGAGTTGCTTGCCTATTGCCTTAATGAGGAGGGCAGCAACGACGGAGGAATCTACCCCACCGGAAAGGGCTAGGAGGACCTTCTTGTCGCCGACTTCATTGCGGATGTCTTGGACTTTTTCTTCGATGAAGTTCTCGATGGACCAGTTCTTTTCCGCTTGGCAATCTTCGAAGATGAAGCGACTTAGGATGGCTTCGCGGTTTGGGCCTTCTGTTGGAAGGTCGGGTGAATCGTCGTGGTTTATGGTGAGGATGGGCAGGCCGTATTGGTTGACGTCCTCGGATGCCTCGATGGCGACGCCATCGACCACATTATTCTTTCCGCCGTAGAGGATAAACCCCTGGATGCTTCCAATCTTATCCAATTCAGCTGTGGTTATATCGTGGGGGTGAATTTCGGTGAAGACGCCCATGGCCCGGATTTCGCGAGCAAGTTTAGCATTTTCTGTGCTACCTAAATCTATGATGACAATCTTATCCTGTTTCATTGCTATCCCTCTTTTCTGTTCTTTGGTCTCCTCTATTTTACGACCTTTTTGCTCGGGTGTCATCTTTAAGGAAGGGCAAGAAAAAAGAGCAGAAGGTTATCGTCTCCTGCTCTTTGATTTGCTTTATTCTTGGAAGTCTAAAAGGAATTGTTCTGATGGACTTCGACATAGCCAATCCCTAAGGAATCTTGTGGTCCCAACTCACCACCGGTTTTATCTTCGTCAAATGTTTCGGTGTATTCAACCAGTAGATAGCTTGGTTCGGCGTTATCGTAATCGTGGAAAGGTAATACGGCTTCCTCAAAAGAGGCGTCCTGTTCGACAAAGGCTAAGGCTTCATCGTTACCTCCTAGGGTTTGGATTAGGTCTGATTAGTTATTTCAATCACGTAACACTATTACCCTATTTGGTGAAAGAAACGACGAGAACAGGAGCTTGGATCTTACAAGGAGTTTCCCCGTTCAATGGAAATCTCATAAAACTTGTCCAGAATTTCGTCGAGGACGAGGGCTTGCTTGTCGTCGCCTTTGGCATCGATGATCGCTTGCCCCTCATGCATCATGAGGAGGCGGTCGCCGTAATCCAAACTGTAGCGCAAATTATGGGTGACCATCAGAGCCGTCAGTTTCTTCTCTTCAACGATTTTTTTAGTGAGGGCCATAATCGTATCGGCAGTCTTCGGATCCAAGGCGGCGGTGTGCTCGTCAAGAATAAGAAATTCGATAGGCTGCATGGTGGCCATGAGAAGAGCCACGGCCTGCCTTTGGCCGCCGGAAAAGCGGTCGACCCGGTCGTTAAGCTTGTTCTCGAGGCCGAGCCCTAAGGGCGCCAGAAGGTCCCGATAGTAGTCAATCCGGTCCCTATTGACCCCTGCTGTCAGGTTCCACGACTTTCCTTTGTTGTCGGCCATGGACAGGTTTTCGAGGAGGGTCATGGATGGGGCTGTGCCCGCTCCGGGACTTTGGAAGACGCGACCAATCTTGCGATATCGCTTGTGGTCAGGCCAATAGGTGATGTCCTGGTCGTTTACGCTAATTTTCCCGCTATCGGGATAGAGACTGCCACAGATCAGGTTGAGGAGGGTGGTCTTACCCGACCCGTTGCTACCGATAATACTGACAAATTCGCCGTCATCCACATCTAAGCTGAAGTCGCTGAAGACGCCAACTTCGTTGACGGTGCCTAAGTTAAAGGCCTTTTTGATGTTCTCTATTCTAAGCATCTTTCATCCTCCTTCTTAGCTTGCGGCTGTTCCCCGAGAAGAGGATGACGAGGAAGATGAGGGCAGTAACCAGCTTCAGAGAGTTGGCGGATAGGCCGATGGCAATCGCCAAGGCAATGGAAGCCTTGTAGACGATGGAGCCAACGATAACTTTGGTCGTATCTTTGACGCCAGTGAGCTTACCCAGAAGCTTCAGTCCGATGACGAGGGAGGCGAGGCCCATGACCATGGCCCCCGTGCCCATTGTTATATTGAACACTCGGGATTCCTGGACGACCAAACCGCCGGAAAAGGCGACGAGGGCGTTGGAGATGGACAGGCCGAGGATCTTGCTCATGCCGGGGTCCTTCCCCATGGTTTGAACGAGGAGGGGGTTGTCTCCAGTTGCGCGGAGGAGGAAGCCTCGTTTGGTTTTCAGGAAGGCGTCGATGATGAGTTTTAGGATGATGACCAACGGCAGGGTGACCAGGAGGACCCGGTAAGGAGCTAATCCGCCGCCAAATAAACTGTCGATTAAGCCGTTGCTATAGATGGTTTGTTGGTTGAAGAGGACGACGCTCGCCTGCTGGGCAATGGTTAGGTTGACCGTGTAGAGTGCCGTTTGCATAATGAGGCCGGCTAAGAGGTCCTTGATGCCCAACTTCACGTGGATGAGCCCGGTTAAGAGGCCGGCGACCGCTCCCCCTGCCATGCTGAGGAGGAGGGCGGCAAAGGGATTGAGGCCGGCGAGGATGGCTGCGGCGGTGATTGCCCCACCCAGTGGAAAGGACCCATCCACGGTCAAGTCGGGAAAATCTAGGATGATGTAGGCGAAGTAGAGGCCCACAGCCAGATAGGCGTAGGTTAACCCTTGCTCGACTATTCCTATGAAAATATCCATCGTTACTTCCTTCTACTTATTGATTGGGGTCTTGGATTTCAGTAAACACTTCGGTTGCGCGGTCGATTAGGTTGGAGTCCAGCTCGATGCCCAATTCGTCGGCGACAGCTTCGTTAACATAGAGATTAGCCTCTTCGATGATTTGGTAGGGCATCTCCCCTGCTGTGGTTTCCCCCTTCAGGATGGAGGCGGCCATCTTGCCGGTTTGCTTGCCCAGGCTGATGTACTCAACACCTTCGGCTGCCAAACAGCCAATCTTCACTTGCTCGATTTCTGAACCGAATACAGGGATGCCCTTGGCGTTAGCCTTCTCTAAGATGATAGGCAGAGAGTTAACTACGGTGTTGTCTAAGAGATTGCTGACGGCATCGACTTTGTTTAAGAGGCTGTCGGCTGCCAGTGGAATATCTGCTGATACGGAAACGGGTTGAGTCACTAGCTCAAAACCGTATTCGCCAACGAGCTCCTCGTACTGCTCAATCATGGAGAGGGAGTTGGCTTCGCTGGTGGTGAAGAGGATGCCTAGCTTCTTGGCTTCAGGAAGGACTTCCCGCATCATCTTGAGTTGGGCTTCGGCGGGAAGGACATCGCTCGTTCCCGTAACGATACCTAGGGAAACGCCGTCAGCATCAGCTAATTGGGCTTCAACCGGATCGGTGACCGCGCTGTAGACAACGGGAATGTTGGTATGCATCGCCGCATTGTAGGCACCGGTTGCCGCAGGCGTGGCGATGGCGACAATCATGCCCACTTTATTGGCGACAAAGGCGTCGCAGATTTGACTAACGAGGGCTGGGTCTGCGTCGGCGTTTTGGTAATCGTACTCGACGTTTTCACCTTCAACGAACCCTTGTTCGGCCATCCCTTGAATGAAACCTTCGCGACAGTTATCCAAGGAGCTGTGAGGAGCAAACTGAATGATGCCAATTTTGAGCATTTTGCCATCCGACTCGGAAGCGGCTGAGGAAGTTGAGGACGACGCAGATTCACCGCCGCCATCCTGGCAAGCCATCATAAGAAACAGTCCAACTAAAAGCAGTGCTA
>CAYMYX010000066.1:0-5088 GCA_964394795.1 uncultured Peptoniphilaceae bacterium | reverse complement strand
AGCATCCTAATTGTGATTCTCGTCCTGCTCTTGGCCTTACTCCTATTCCAAGGTCGCTACGCAGATGCCTTTGTCGCCTTTGGCCTTACTGCTGTCCTTATCTTCATCCACAAGACGATGAAGAGGGAAGGTCTTTTGGAAAAGCGGGAGCAGCAAATGACTAAAGAGCGTTACGATTTGGAAGAAAACCAACAGATGCTGGAAGACAGCGTTTCTTCACTAGCCGACATCTATACCTTACGGGAGCGGAATCGGATTTCTCGTGAGATTCATGACTCGGTTGGCCACGCTCTGTCAGCCATCGTCATCCAGTTAGGGGCAATGCAAGCCCTAGCAGCCAAGAAGGATGCAGAAGATGGTGGGGAATCGAAGAACATGGCCCAAATTGGGGAGATGGCGGGCAAGCTTCGCCTCTTTGCTCAGGACAGTCTGCAAGACCTCCGTCAGGTTATCGCGGATAACAAGCCGACGATACTGGCCGGAAGCCCGCTGGCTGTTGCTCTCCAAGACCTGATTAATAAGAGTAAGGTCCACACGGGGATGGACATCGAATTGCAGCAACAGCTGAAGCGGAAGGAGTGGGACGATCCTACCCAACTCCTCGTCTACCGCTTCGTTCAGGAGGGCTTGTCCAATGCAAGTAAGCATGGCAAGGCAAGCAAGGTGAAGGTTTACGTCATCGAAGGGGAAAGGGAGCTGGTTGTTACCGTTCAAGATAATGGTCACGGCACCAACAAGGTCATTTCCCACGTCGGCCTGATTGGGCTGGAGGAAAGGGCGGAAGATTTGTATGGCCAAGTGAGTTACCAGTCCAAGGTGGGCGAAGGGTTTACGTTGAACCTCGTTTTGCGCTTGGAGGACAGCGGAAGGAGGGCTAGCGATGATCAAACTGCTGCTCGTGGATGATGAAGAACTGATTCGGTCGGGTTTGAAGATACTCTTGGAGTTGCAAGGGGACATGGAAGTGGTTGCCCAAGCATCCAGCGGGGAAGCCGCAAACATCGAGGCGAAGAAAAATCGACCGGACTTGGTGTTAATGGATATACGGATGCCGGGATCAACTGGTATCGATGGCATCAGGCTCATTCGCGAATGGAATGAAAAGTTGCCTATCCTGATTCTGACCACCTTTAAGGACACGGAATATATTTTGGAGGCGATGAATCTAGGTGCCTCTGGTTACTTGCTGAAGGACTCCAGCCCGGAGACGATAGCGGACGGCATCCGCCTTGCCTTATCGGGGAAGGTGGTCATGGATTCCGAAGTCTCCCAACTCCTCTTAGACCAACAGGGAAAGCCAAAAACTTCTTTCCAAAAAGAGGATTATGATCTTTCGGAGAAGGAAGTGGACATCATGAAGTTGGTAGCGACAGGTTACAGCAACAAGGAAATTGCAGGAGAACTCTTCCTGTCAGAGGGGACGATAAAGAATAACATCTCCCTCATCCTGCAGAAATTGGACCTTCGGGATCGGACCCAGTTGGCTATCTTTGCCCTGGAAAACAACATCAAAATATCGTGACTTTTGTCACGGCAAGAAGTGACTTGTGTGCCTAGGCCACAGGTCTTTTTCTTTGTAGAATAAGGGCAGATAACAACATTGGATAAGCGATGTTAAGGAGGATAGTATGACAACGATCAAGGTAGACCACATTTTTATGAATTATGGAAAAAAGGAAGTGCTTCAAGATGTCAGTTTCGAAATCAAGCCTGGAGACAGGTTCGGCTTAATCGGACCTAACGGGGCAGGAAAGACCACCCTCATCGATATCATCTGCGGCCTTCGCCGCCAAGCAAGCGGGTCGGTGCAAATCGACGGGGAGGAAGTGAAGGATAACCTGATTGAAGTCCGTAAGAAGATAGGCCTAGTTCCTCAAGAGTTAGCTTTAATCGAAGAGATCTCAGCTAAGAGCAACCTAGAGTACTTTGGTTTGTTGTATGGCCTGTCAGGCAAGGAATTGAAAAACCGCATTCATGAGGTCCTTGCGATGGTTGGGCTGGAAGATAAGGCAAAGGACAAAGTAAAGACCTATTCGGGCGGTATGAAAAGGAGATTGAATATCGCCGCATCGATTCTCCATAAGCCAGAGTTCCTGATTCTTGACGAACCAACGGTAGGTGTTGATCCCCAATCCAGAAACAAAATCTTTGATTATTTAAAAGATATGAATGAAGAGGGAACAACCATTCTCTACACTTCCCACTACATGGAAGAGGTTGAAAACTTGTGTAATAAGGTCCTCCTTCTGGACGAAGGCAAGGAAGTAGCCAGCGGATCAATTCCTTCCATCACACAGCTTGTGGCACGGGAAGATCGCTTGGAGGTAGAACTGGATTATGTAGACGATGCCTTCATCGATCAAATGAAGAGTCAGCTGCTGGGCATATACGACATCCAAAGGACCGAAGATCTAGATAATAAGACCAAACTTTTCATCACGACAGACCCCAAGAAATTTCAAATGATGGACTTTGTTACTTTCATTGAAAAGGCCAACAACAGGATTAGCTTTATCAACAGGAAAGACTACGATTTAGAAGAAGCCTTCTTAGCCTTGACTGGCAAGAACTTAAGAGATTAGGAGGAGACTATGGATTTTATCAGGAGATTGCAGGCAGAGTTCACTGTATTGTCGGCTCAGCTCCCTACCTATATCCTTCTGTTTCTAGGCGCTCCTTTCCTCGTTGTTCTCTTCTTCGGCTTCATCTTCACCACGATGTTTTCCGCAGATTTGGAGATCTCTCCCCAACCCACCTACATCGTCGATGAGGCAGCCAATGAGGAATCCAAACTCCTAGTTAGCGTATTGGAAGGAGAAACCTTTGAAGACCTTTTCGAGTTAGTTGAGGAGCAAGATGACGCAGACTTTACGATTAAGATTCCTGAGGTTTTTTCACTAACGGAAGACCAAAGCGAAGTGACCTTGATCAAGAAGAGCGGTTCATCGAACTCTGGCGGAATTATAGTCCAGGAGGCTTTAGCAACCACCTTGAATACCTTCAGGCAGCAAACGTTAGAAAGCAAAGTTGCAGCAGAACGAGGTTTGGCCCAAGGACAGGTTACTGAACTCCAGGCTCAGCTTGCCGAAGATTTAAATGCGCCCCTTATGGTAGCAGAAAGTCACCGAGGAGAGGGTGCCTACACATCCTACGAGTATTACAGCTTATTCAGCATCTGGATTATCTTGCTTACGGTTTGGACGACGGCTATGGCCTCAGAAAACAGTGAGAAACTAACCGGCCTTCGCAAGAGGGATAGGCTCTTTCCAACAACGATGGCGGTTAAAGTAGTCAGTTCTGTCGTCGTCATCGTGCTGATATCCACGATTTTTGCCCTGATCTACATCCTCATTACCCGCTTCCTATTTGGGGCTTTCTCAGGACCTCTATACAACTATCTCATTGTCTTTGCTGCTCAGGCTGCGCTCTACTCGTCTTTCGCCAGCCTAATGGGTAACCTACTGCCCGAACGAATTACCATGGTCATCAACGGCGTATTCTACCTCTTGATCATGTTTGTTGGCGGGATGATTCCATTGGATAGAATGCTGGGTTACAATCCAGTCCCTGAAGTCGTCAAGGAATTTATCGAACAATTGTCTGCTAAGCCCTACTTTTCCATCCACAATGGACACACTGAATTCATGCCAAGTTTTATCGTCATCTGCCTTGTCATCGCTATCGTAGCGATGGTTGGATCAATCCTAATCGGCAAATTAAGGAAGGAGCATTAAATGAGATTCTTACAACTAGTCCTCTACCATATCAAACGAACAATAACGACTCCGTCCTCATGTATCTCCATGTTTGTTGCCCCTTTGGGCCTTACGATCCTTCTCATGTCGATGTCGAGTTCCGGCGAGAGCATGGATAAAGAAACGGCCATCCTCTTTGGAAGCGGTAACGAAGCCCTTGAAGAGGACTTGCTTTCCAATGAAGTGGTTCTCAATAACTACGTCATCGAAGAAGGCATCAGCTTAGACGAAGCGAAGGCACGACTCGATCAAAATGATTATGTTGCCTTGTACTACGTGCCAGATAACTTCATCGAAAGCAAGATAGCTAATGAAGACGAGATGATCCATGTGTATTCCTTAACCGGTGAACAGACAGACCCTAACATGGATTTGATGCTGTTGGATAGTTACAAGAAGGTCCTCCGTGAACATTACTGGGCAGACCTAGGTGTTGAAGCCGACGCCATCACGCTAACCGAACAGAATTTAGTCAATGTTGAGGAAGCGGACAACTATATGAACGATGTTTTTGCTGGTATGATGGGCGGCCTATTCGGATTACTAGTGATGTATGGCCCCGGACTAGCCGCAGAGTATGCCCAGTTCCGGAAGAATCAGGTACTGAAGCGCTTGGCCATATCGCCAAACTCCAGCTTCGTTTCCATGGGATCCATGATCGTTGCCTATGGAGTCTTCCTGGTCGCTGTCGCCTTGCTGATTGGTGGTTTCCTCGTAATTACCGATATGATTGACATTCGGATTCTGCCTATCTTCATGGCTTACTATGCAGCCACCGTGCTCTTCATACTCTCCTTCTCCCTTTTCCTCTTCCGCATCTTCAAAGAGGAGCAAGTGGTCCAAGGCGTGGGCACACTAATCGGTTTCGCCTTGATGATTCTTGCCTTCATGCCTTTGATGCTAGGGGAAAGCACTTTACTAAACACGCTAGGTTTGCTATCACCCTTGTATTCCGCTTTCGAAGGTATTGCCAGTGGCAGCTACTTCCCGGGTATTCCCATCATCCTCCTGGGTGCGGCTATCCTCTTCACGGCAGGTTCCTACGGATTAGAAGATTACGCACAATCTTAATAGTAAAAGGGGCCGTAGTAAAATAGACTCTATAAAACAAAGAAGGACTTGGCAAATTGCCAGGTCCTCTTTCGTATGGCTACCACTATGCCTTATATACCAAATCGATATATTTTCGTTTTGGTATAATCCTATTTCCTCTACAATAATACATAAATTCAATTTTTAGAATTATGTATGACCCAACGGGCTATCGGTAAAACATAATTACGAATTACTCAAAAATGATTTATGGCTATTGGATTTTGATCATACATAATCG
>CAYMYX010000065.1:1903-5236 GCA_964394795.1 uncultured Peptoniphilaceae bacterium | reverse complement strand
TTTTTCTAAAGCATGCATACAATTCTCCTCACTATGTAGAAAAAAACAGAGGGCTATCCGCCCTCTATTTCTTTATCTCTAGAACTTATTTTCCTCTGATGCAACCCATTTCATTGGCTTTATCGATAACCGCCTTAGCCACCGCTTCCGCAACACGTTCATCGAAGGCTGATGGAATGACATATTCTTCGCTGAGTTCTTCGTCACTAACAAGACCAGCTAAACCTTCCGCAGCTGCCAACTTCATTTCTTCGTTGATCTCTGTCGCATTCACTTCAAGAGCACCCTTGAAGAGGCCTGGGAAAGCTAAAACGTTGTTGACCTGGTTAGGGAAGTCAGATCGACCAGTTCCAATAACTTTTGCGCCTGCTTCACGAGCGTCTTCATAAGGAATTTCTGGGTCTGGATTAGCCATCGCGAAGATGATAGGATCTCTCTTCATACTCTTGACCATGTCCTTAGTGATCGCATCCGCAACGCTAACGCCAACGAAAATATCTGACTTTGCCATTGCTTCCGCTAGCGTTAAGTCTTCTCTGTCGTTGTTGGTTACTTGAGAAAGCTCCGCATATAGGGGATTATCGTAGCTTTCGTTTGCATTCAACACGCCCTTGCTATTGAAACCATAAATATTGGCAATTCCTAGGTTCTTCAACATGTAAATAATGGAGGAACCTGCAGCACCAACACCGGAAAGTACAGCGGTACATTCTTCAGGTTTCTTGCCTACTAATTTTAGCGCATTGATTAGACCAGCGGTAACCACTATAGCTGTTCCGTGTTGGTCATCGTGGAATACGGGGATATCAAGTTCTTTTTTCAAGGTACGTTCAATTTCAATACACTCTGGTGCGGAGATATCTTCAAGGTTAATGCCGCCATAGGTTGGGGCAATTGCCTTGACGATATTGATAATCTCTTGAGGGTCCTTGCTGTCGATTACTACAGGAACCGCGTTGACATCACCAAAACGTTTGAAGAGGCAGCACTTACCTTCCATTACTGGAAGAGAAGCTTCTGCGCCAATGTCGCCAAGTCCGAGAACAGCTGTGCCGTTTGACACTACAGCGATGGTATTGCCTTTCCAAGTATACTTGTAAGCCGCCTCTGGATCATCAGCAATCTTGCGGCAAGGCTCTGCAACACCTGGTGAGTAAAGTAGTGACAAGTCTTCTTTTGAATTCAGTTCACCCTTGAGCTCAGTAGAAATTTTCCCTCTTAATTTTTCGTGTAACTCTAGAGCTTTTTCATAAACAGTCGTCATAGTTTCTCCTTATATATTTACGTAGAACGATTAACCAAAGAATAAAGGAACGAGTAAGGAAGCGAGGAAGATGATGAAAGCTCCTCCAATACGAGATGAAATTTGCGCAAAAGGCATTAATTCCATACGGTTAGAAGCGGTTAGTACGGCAACGTCTCCTGTACCACCCATATTTGCCATACATAGACCTGCTGTAATGGCTGCTTCGATAAAGTTGAAACCTAGGAGGTAACCAACTGCTCCCGTACCTAGGATAGCACCAATGATAACGAGTGCACAAAGGATGACATACTGTGGCGTGAAAGCACTAATAATTTGTCCCAGATTAGTATATGAAATACCAATACCTAACATTAAAGCAGCCGTAAAGTTTCCAGATACAAATTTGTACCAAGAAGAAGCACCTTTAGCAACTTGCTGGGGAACGATGTTAAGTGCCTTGAAGATTGCTACCGAAATAATCATATAGGCATAAGAGTGCATTTCAAACCATTGACCGATAAACTTGGACATAATAACTCCCCAAGTAAAGAAGGCGGTAGAAATGACAATGCCCACTAGATAGTCGTTAAGACCTGCTGTTTCGCTAGCTGTATCTTCCGCTGTAAATTCACCAACTCGCATCATCTGACCATTGCCAGTTAAACCTGGCTTTGATTTGCCTAGCTTATCTAAGAGTCCACCAGCAACGATAGCCATAGCGTTACCAAGGGCAACCGCTGGAACTAATCGAGAAAGAATATCCTCAGATGGAATTTTTAAGGCTTCAGAAAAGACGTTAGAAATAGGCACGGCACCTGCTCCCATACCACCACCCATGATAGGGATTCCTACATAAGCAATGGCTTCACCAGAAGATGTTCCCACTAGAGGGCCGATAAGAGCAACTAGTCCAAGTGCAGCAACAACACCAGCGATGATTGTTGGTAAGAAACGAAGAGCTGATTTAATTAAAAGGTCACGGTTCATACCAAGGATGGATCCTGTAATCAATGCAGCAATGTAGAAATCTAAAAAGCCACCAGGATTCTTCATAAAGTTATCGACCGTTTCAAAGGTTTCAGCGGGGAATACATTGAAGTACACTAAGGCCGCTCCACCAAAGATGACGACGATAGGACCACCGCCAAAAAATGTTTTAATAATTGGTAAATTGTTACCAATTAAGTTGAGTGCCTCACCAATAACGATAAGTAGTAAGAATGCACCAATCATGTTGGCCGGTAAAGCACCCATCATGACGGCTACGATTAAAACTGCTAATACAATAAAATAGATTGGCAGTTTCAATCCAGCGATACGTAAATTTTTCATATTTCCTCCTATAAGCGATAATAAAATTTACCAAACAGCAGAATTGCTGTGAAGGCCAAAATTTTCGCCAAACCTCCCTCCTAAGAGGAAGGTCAGCGAGATAAAATGTTAAATCTTTCCTAATGTATCTAGGATGGTACCATCGCGGTAAACACTGTAAGCAATAACTTCTTCGGACTTGGGTCTTGTTTTCGGCTTCCCGGTAAAGGAAATGGCTTTTTCATATAAATCTTCTATCGTGACGAGTTTAAGTGGACTTCCTTCTACTAGATGGAGGAGATCTTCTCGTTTAGGATTAATTGCAATACCATAATCGGTCACAATCGCATCGATAGTGTCTCCCGGTGTTGTCACCGTCCTCACTTCATTAACAATGGCGCTGACTCGAGCATTAAACAGTTTTGTTGTAATAATGGTTAACTTTGCACCTGCGGCTGTATCAGCGTGTCCACCAGAACCACCTAAAATGTTCCCATCCGATCCCGTTGTCACATTCACATTGTAGTTCAGATCAATTTCTGAGGCGCCGAGGATGACACAATCTAGTTTCCCTGCATAGTGATCCGGATTGTTCGGGTTAGCATACTCATTAGCTGAAATCTTCTTATGGTTTTCATTTCGTTCAATAGAAGCCACAGCAACGTTATCGAAGCACTGGGTATCTGCTAGCTCTTCAAAAAGCCCTTCCTCTAACATATCGACGAAGAAACCAGTGATTCCTCCGCAACCAAAGGACCCTTTTATTTCCTTGTCCT
>CAYMYX010000065.1:0-1803 GCA_964394795.1 uncultured Peptoniphilaceae bacterium | reverse complement strand
ACGAAGAAACCAGTGATTCCTCCGCAACCAAAGGACCCTTTTATTTCCTTGTCCTTCATCTTTTGACGTACTTCTGCTGCTACAGCTAGCGAGATTCCCCCTGCTCCAGTTTGGAAGGAAAAACCATCTTGAAGTAGGCCTACTTCCTCGATAAGATCAGCAGCATCTTTCGCTATCTTTAATCCGATTGGGTCTTTCGTGACTTGGGTTGTCCCTGAGACAATCCCTTTAGGATCTCCAATCTGGTCAATCTCTACAATAAAATCAACAAAACCGCCACCAATGTCTGGACGATTTAGGTGATCAACGATGTTATCCGTTATTGCGACAACCAACTTCGCTTTTTGTAAGTCAGCAATGGCGTAACCCAAGGACCCACAGGCGCTTGGCCCTTCTGAACCAGAAATTTCACCGTTCATGGTAATCGCCGGTGCAGCCACGAAAGCCACGTCGATAACCAACTCATCTTCCAGAATGCTGCGAGCCCGACCGCCATGGGTGGTAATGTTCGCTGGATGTTCCAGTTTTCCCCTTGCAATCGCATGGGCAACCGGTCCGCTCATATACGAAGTGGAAACGCGTGTAATCGTCCCGTCTTCCATCATCTCGACCAAAGGTTCGTGGCATGGGAAAATCGACGAAGCTGCGATATGCAGATCTTTCGCCCCCTGCTCATGGACCTTTTCCATGACTTTATTTACGACGTAGTCACCGTTTCTCAAGTGGTGGTGAAAACTCAGGGTCATCCCATCTTCAGCACGGAAGTGCTGGAAGAAGGTATCCAAGCCCTTAATCACCGTCGCGGCGACTGCCTTGTTTACTTCATAATGTCTTTCCTGTTGATTCACGAAGGGCCCTAGGTAAGGTGCGTTTCCCCCTTCACGTCCTAAAGCATTTTTCATGACAGTAACCCCCAATTCCTTGCTGCCGCAACCAGGTTCTCCGCCCGGTCAATAACAGGTTTATCCACCATCTTGCCCTTGAAACTAAAGACGCCTCTGCCTTCCTCCTCGGCGATTTTCGCCTCATCGAGGATGGCCAACGCATTCTCCACTTCATCTTGGGTTGGTGAAAGGATCTCGTGGACATCGCGAATCTGTCTCGGGTTGATTATCAGACGGCCGGTCATGCCAATGGAACGGATGAACTCAGTATCCTTAATCAAACCCTCCTGATCGTCAATGTCGGTGTAGGGTGTATCAATTGCTTCTAGGCCATGTGCGTGAGCCGCCGTAGCTAGGCGGAAGCGGGCATATTCTAATTCTTTCGATTCTCTGGTTCGGGCAACGCCCATGCTGACGCTGTAATCTTCCCCGCCTAACAAAAGGGCATCCGTCTTCTCGGAAAACTCAGCCAACTCATCCAACTGAGTCACCCCTAAAGCGGATTCCACCAAGAGGAGGAAACGTAGGTCATGCAGGCTGCCCATACGTCCGTAAAACTCATCAACGTAATTCTCGATTACGCGTACGCTTTCCAAAGTCGCCTTGGGAATGACCAAACCGTCGGGATGAAGAGGCAAAATCGCATTCAAATCATCCTCCCAGTAGGGAGAATCGGTCGGATTCATCCGCACCGTAACAAAGCTGTTTTCATAGGTCATCGTCCGCAAGGCATTAGCGACCAAATCTCTTGCCGCATCCTTTTCCGCCAATGCAACAGCGTCTTCCAAGTCATAGATGATGACATCCGCGCCAAGATTATCTGCTGAAACCAGCATTCCAGGATTGTTCCCCGGCATAAAGAGCAAGCTTCGAAGATTCTTCATTACTGTCATCTTGCCCTCCCTATCGCCGTTTTCAA
>CAYMYX010000064.1:0-5291 GCA_964394795.1 uncultured Peptoniphilaceae bacterium | reverse complement strand
TTGGTAACTACGGTGGAGACTTCGGTTATGCAACATACTACAACGACGAGGGTGGTGCCTTCATCTGGAGTGATGTTGTACTAGCAGAAGAACCTGTACGTACAGAAGAAGAAAATGGTGGCGTAACTTACACCTACAAGCTAAACGACAACCTAGTATGGAATGATGGTGAACCTATCACCGCTAAAGACTACGTCTTCGGCCAACTATTTGTCAACAGCCAAGAATGGGCTCAACTAGGAACTACAAATGCAACTGCTGGTTCTGAGCTACTTGGTTACGATGCTTACAAGAGTGGCGAAAGCAAAGCACACGCTGGTCTACACCTGATCGACGATTTATCATTCTCTGTAACTATTGCTCCAGAGTACGTTCCTTACTTCTATGAGACAGCCCTAGTTGCTATGACACCAACTCCATTACACCGTTACGCTCCAAACCTAGACGTAGTTGACACGGAGAATGGTGCACAACTTGCAACTGTTGAAGGTTACGAAGTAACTGACGAAGATAAGCAAGCTCTAGTTGACAATCAACAACAAGCTGTTGATGCTGCTAAGAAAGCATACGAAGACGAAAAGGCTCTTTACGAAGCTTATGAGTATGACATGGATGAATATGCTGCCCTTGAGCCACAACTAGATGCTCTTACTGAAGAAGAATTAGCAACAGCTGCGCAAGAAGGCACTCTTGCAGACGGTACTGAACTAGGCGACTGGTTAGACCTTTACAAAGTAAAGCAAAACATCACAACACAAGAAGCTCTATTACAAGAATACCAAGACAATCCAGATGCAATGGATCCAACAACGCTCCTATTAACAGCATCTACTCTTGATATTTCTCAAAACTTCCGCTTCAACCCTGACGTAACTGCAGGACCTTACCAATTCGTATCTTTCGGAAACGGTATGGCTACAGTTGAACTAAACGACAAGTACCTTGGCAACAAGGATGGAAAACTTCCAACAATTGAGCGAGTTATCCTTCAAGTTGTAAACCAAAACTTAGACGTTGACTTCGTTATCGCTGGTAACATTGACCTTTCCACAGGCGTAATCGAAGGTGAAAAGATCGAAAAAGCAAAAGCATCTGATTCAGCTGGTACAGTATCATACATGCGTAACGGATACGGCTATATGCCAATCATCACTGACCAAGGTGCAACACAATACAAGGGCGTTCGCCAAGCAATTGCATTTACTCTTGACCGTCAAGAATTCGTTGCTACAGTAACTGGTGGTTACGGTTCAGTTGTAGACTCTGCATACGGTCTTGCTATGTGGGAATTAGCTGAAGAATATGAAGGCGACATGGTTGCTGACTACTTGAATGACAACTTGATCAAGTACACATTCAACGCTGATTCTGGTAACGCAGCTCTTGATAGCGATTCACCATATACGTTCGAAGCTGACGGAACTACTCCATGGGATGCTGAAAAAGCAGCTGCTGAGTATGAGTCTAACAAAGAAGGCTTCAGCTACTGGCGTTACGATGCCGAAGGTAACCAACTTATCGTTTACCATGAAGGTACTCTAGAGAACACAGTAACTGACTTGATCCAAACTCAAGTTCCTGATAACGCTAAGTTGATGGGTATGCAATATATCGTCAATATGACTGACTTCGCAACTCTATTGACTCACTACTACAGCCCAGATCCTAACAATGCAGAAGCACCAACCGTATTCAACATGGCTGTTGGTTTTTCAATTCCTAACGATCCTTACTACTCTTACCACTCTTCAAGAATCGGTGCAGATAACAACTCTCGTGTTAACGACCCAGAACTTGACGTAGTATTAGAGACAATGCGTAAGGCAGACCCAACAGATATCGAAACTTGGGTTAACGGATTCGTAGAATTCTTAGTATGGTACAACGACTACATGCCAGCAGTACCACTATACAGTAACGAATACTATGATATCTTCAATGTCCGCGTACAAGGTCTTGAGACTTCATCTCTATGGGATTGGTCAAACGACATCTGTGATATCACTCTAAGCGAATAATATTTGCAAATAAGAGTTAACTAGGCTGAGGGGGAGGAGACTCCCCCTCGCTTTATGTCTAGGGGGGTTTCAATAAAATAATTTATATAAAAAGGGATGGTGGATCCATGAATAAAACAGAATTTACAATGGAAAACATTACCCAATGCAAGGCTTACGTGATAGAATGGGAAAAGAACTAAATCGAGGATGGCCTTTTTGATTGAAAGCTTTTCACTCCAAAAGGCCATTCACGATTTATCAAATGTAGCGCAAAAGAAGGTACATAGGAAGGAGCTGCTAAGGCAGGAAAAATTATGGTTAAATATATCATTAAAAGACTAATCAATTTGATCCCTGTATTGCTTATCATCTCTATACTACTCTTCGGAATTAGTAAGATGATGCCTGGTGACCCAGTATTGCAAATGATGCCTCAGCAAGGTTTTAGGGATGCTGCGGAGAAACAGAGAGTATACGATCAGATTGAAGAAAGATACGGCTTTGACAAGTCGATTCCAGAGCAATACGTGCGCTGGATGGGCAGAACATTGACAGGAGACTTGGGGGAGTCTACTCGTTTTAGAAAACCAGTAACGGATGTTATTGGACCTCCACTGAAAAACACCTTGATTTTGAATTTGGGAGTAACTTTTATCTCCTTCGTTTTATCAGTTATTATCGGTATTAAATCAGCGGTGAACCCGGGAGGCTTTTTTGATCGATTCTTCCAGGTATTCTCGCTTATGGGCATATCCTTGCCCACCTTCTTCGTCGGTATCATCCTGATATATGTCTTTGCCTTGAGGTTGGGCTGGTTCCCACCAGGCATGATGCCAAAGACGGGATCTTTGGGCGAATGGGTAAGCATACTGGTCTTGCCAACGGCAACCTTAACGATTGGTTCCTTAGCATCAACCTCTCGTTACGTTCGTACGGCGATGCTGGATGCCCTGTCCCAAGATTATATCCGAACAGCTAGAGCAAAAGGTCTCAGCGAAAAGACTGTAATTTACTCACACGCTTTCCGCAACGCCTTGATTCCAGTGGTTACTGTTGTTGCTTGGGCAATCACAGGACTTCTGGGTGGTTCAGCCATTACCGAACAAGTTTTTGCCTATGACGGCATCGGACGCTATCTGATTCAGTCAGTGCTTTCACAAGACTACAACCTCCTGATGACATTGAACATGATGTTTGCGGTCCTTTCCGTAACTGGTAACTTACTGATGGATATCGGCTACTCCTTAGTCGACCCACGTGTGCGTTTGGAATAGAAGGAGAGTCCACATGAAGAAAAATAGAAATCATTTTTCCAATGGACTTCGCTCCTTTGGAAACGTCGTATTAGGCCTGTTCTCTCCAAAGAAGAGAAAAGAGCAGGTTGAAGAGCAAGAAAAGAACTTGTTGGAGGAAGCATCAATCGAGTCGCCTTGGCGCAGTGTTGTTCGCAAATTCATCAAGAACCCACTTGGCATCATCGGTCTAGTCGGCTTTATCGCGGTTTTTCTTATCGTATTCGTCGGATCGACCATGATTCCTTTCGACACATTTTACTCGGCAGGTCCAATGAGAAACACACCTCCTGGTAAGGGATACATGGATGTGCCTCAAAGCCTTCTGGATGAGGGTGTCGAGGACATTCAAACCGGTATTACCTTCTCGGTCGGTTTATCGAAAGAAGGTAACATCTTCTTCTGGGGCGTTGATGGTGAAAATAACTTAACGATGCCCGAAGAAGTGAGAGAGCAGATTGGCGACCAAAAAATCAAGCAGATTGCCGTCGGTGACCGCCACATCTTGGTGGTAACGGATAGTGATCAGATTCTTGGTTGGGGAAATAATTCCTTCGATCAAACGGTCATCCCTAGCGATATTCAAAGCTTAGTTGAGCGCGAAGGTGGCGTCCAAAAGATTGGCGCTGGCGACCAGTATTCGGTCGTATTAACCAATGAAGGTACCATTAAAGTTTGGGGCTCAACCCTACCTAACCGTCTAAACCTCATCTCAAGAAGATATGATAAGAATGTTAAGGACTTTGCAACCGGCTCCGTTAATATCATGCTGGTGACAAAGAATAATGAAATTGAAGTAATCGGATCGAAAGGCTCTGAGCTTGATACCACTATTCCAGAGGAATTAGCCAATGGCGAAGTGGAAGTTGTTCAAATTGCTCGTTCTCAACGTTCCGGATCTGTCATCGATGCAGATGGTAATCTGTGGGCATGGGGTTCTGCTGCTGAGAATATCAGGAATGCACCGGACCTAGACGAAAAAGCAATTCAGATTGCTGGAGGTCGTGAGCACAGCCTAGTCTTAACCGAGTCTGGTAAAGTCCACGCTTGGGGTAAGCACGATCAAGATGTAACAAAAGTTCCAGAGGATGATGGCTACCAAAGAATATTCGCTGGTTTCTACAATAACTTCGCTATGAAGGATGAGTCTACCTATACTTCTTGGGGACTCGATGGTTACCTGATGGGTACCGACCAATTAGGACGTGACCTATTCACCCGCTTAATCCACGGTGGTAAGGCAACTCTGCAGATTTCCTTCATCGCTATCGTCATCCAGATTCTCATCGGTGTAGTCGTCGGTATGCTAGCTGGTTACTACGGCGGATGGGTGGACAATGCCTTGATGCGTTTCTCTGAAATCATCGCATCCTTCCCCTTCTATCCAACGATTATCACCCTTTCAGCTACGATTCCACCAACAGCTACGCCTTACCAACGTATCCTCTTGGTTATGGTCCTCTTAGGTATTCTGAGTTGGACTGGTATTGCTCGGTTGGTACGTGGTCAGATTCTTGCTGAACGTGAGAAAGACTATATTACTGCGGCTCGCGCCCTTGGTTTACGTGAAGGCGCAATCATGAGCTCACACATCCTACCCAATATCCTATCGATCATCATCGTACAGGCGACCCTTGGTTACGCTGGTAACTTACTGTCTGAGGCAGGTCTATCCTTCCTTGGCTTCGGTGTACCAGAGCCTAACCCTTCATGGGGTAACATGATGACCTCTGCTCAATCCAGTGATGTTATTGAGATGTACTGGTGGCGGTGGGTATTCCCAGGTATGGCCGTCTTCTTGACTGCCTTAACCGTCAACCTAATTGGTGATGCGCTTCGTGATGCACTCGATCCTAAATCATTAGAAAGGTAAGCGCAATGTCTTTATTAGAGATTAAAAATTTGCATACCTACTTCGACACAGCCCGCGGACAGATTAAGGCAGTTTATGGTGTCGACTTGGAAATAGAAGAAGGCAGGACCCTAGGTCTTGTCGGCG
>CAYMYX010000063.1:0-5481 GCA_964394795.1 uncultured Peptoniphilaceae bacterium | reverse complement strand
CCGACCGATCCGAAGACAGCCTTATCCTCTCCTGTGGGTCCCTATCCTTCATGGGACCCCTTCGCAGTCTGGTTCTCGGCGAAACGGTAGCCGGCTGCCAAGATGTATAGGCTGCCACAAATTACAATATCCTGTTCATTACCCTCAGCTTTGAGGTCCGTCAGATACTGGTGGACCTCTTTTTCAATTGCCTCGTCACCCTGCCCCTCAACTTGAACGAAGAGAACTTTACTGGCCATGCCAAATAGTTCACGGCGGACATCCTCAGCCACTTTACCCTCATGCATACCAAATAGAATCATAGGATCCTGAATATCAAAGAGGGCCATATTCTCTATCAACTGCCTTATCCCCTGATTATTATGTGCCCCGTCCACCCAAATGGGCGGTTCCGTATTAAGACGTTGGAGGCGGCCGATAAGGTTGGCTTGGCTCAGCACATTCTTCACTTCCTCGTAAGTCATGAAGTCTAGCGCCTCGGCAAATAGCAAAGCAACACCGGCGTTCTCCACCTGATGGTAACCCAACATTTGGATTTCGTAGTCCCCCGCTAACTTCCCCCTATTCCATAGAAAAGTCATGGTCGCATTGCCACTAGACGGTTCATTACCAATCTGACAGCAGGAGTACATCTCCGAATCCAGAATCACGAAAGGCGCTTTTCGCTCTGCCGCAACCTCTTCCAATACCGCCCTCACTTCCGGCTGTTGGTTGGCCGAAAAGACAGGCCTTCCCTCCTCGATAATATCCGCCTTATGGCTGGCAATCTGAGCTAGGTCAGTCCCCAACTTATCCACATGGTCTCTGGCAATCGTCGTGATGACGGCATAATCCGAAGGGATGATGTTCGTGATGTCCTCCCTGCCTCCAATCCCGCTCTCCAAAACAATCCATTCCAGGTCTTGGAAAAGAAGCAGAGCTTCAATGAAACTCTGCTCGAAGTAGAAGAGTTTAGGTAAACCGATCTCTTTTTGGTACTTGGCGATGGCGGCCCTAGCATTTTCCAAATCGTCTTGACCGACCGGCTTCCCGTTAATGCGGATCCGCTCCTCATAGTCTAGAACATGGGGCGACGAGAAGTGACCAACCTTGGCAGAAGTCAGGGAAAGGATCTGGGCAATGAAGGTGCCCGTCGATCCTTTCCCATTGGTTCCTGCTAGGTGGACGATGGTCTTCCCCTTTTCGGGGTGACCCAAAGCCTCCAGCCATGCATATATTTTCTTTTGTTTATCATTAAAGTCTGCTTGTTGACGCATTCTCTAGTCCATCACATTTCTTCCTTATTTTTGAAGCATCTTTTCCCGAGCTTCCACCGTGTGGAGAGCAAGGATAGTTGTAGTTAGACCCGAGACGCCACCCGGTGTTGGGGTGTATGCGGCAACCTTGTCCGCTAAATCTTTGGGGAAGTCCCCCTCAATCTTGCCTTTGTCGAAACTAGTGCCAACGTCGATAATGACGTGGTCCTCCCGCAAGAAATCTTCGGTAATGACATCGGGGTTGCCCATGCTGGATACGATGACCTCCGCTTCTTGGGCTAGTCCTGCCGGATCTACCGTCTTGCTGTTGGTCAGAAGGACCGTAGCCTTGCGTTCTAACAATAACATCGACAAAGGTCGGTTAACTAAGCGGCCTGCACCAAGTAACAAGACACGCTTACCCGTCAGGTCAATATCGTAAAAGTCGAGAAAGGCAATCACTGACGCAATCGCGCAGTTGTGGAAACCTTCGTGATTATAAGCTAGGACTCTACCCAATTGGTCGAGGCGAACCCCATCCACGTCCTTGATGGCCGGTATGCTTTCAATAACCCGCTCTTCATTCAAATGTTTGGGCAAAGGCATCAAGAGAAGAATGCCGGAAATCTCGTCATTGGCTCCAACCGCAGCAACAGCCTCGACGAGTTCATCCTCGTCGATATCCCCCGGATAGCTGACGCATTCGTAGTCCAGTCCAAGCCGAGTGAAGGCCTTGGATAAACCAATCTCGTAGGAAACGGTGCTGGGGTCGTCCCCCACACGAATACTGGCAAGCTTTGGCGGATGTCCCTGATCCGCAAGTTCTCCTGCTCTTTGTCTAATCTCTTCTTCCATCTTTTCTTTTATGGGCTTCGCTGTTAGTTTTTGTACCATGTCTCCCCCTAAAAGAGTCCTGTGATTACGCCATCGTTGGTGATGTCCATGTTTTCCGCGGCGGGCATCTTAGGTAAACCCGGCATGGTCATGATGTCGCCGGTTAGGCAAACAATGAAACCGGCTCCCGCAGATAAGCGAACCTCCCGCACCGTGATAATGAAATCTTTGGGCGCATTGAGCTTCTTTGGATCGTCGGAAAAACTGTATTGGGTCTTGGCGAAACATACCGGAAGGTCCCCGTAACCGTTCTTCTCAAATCGGCGAATCATCCGATTGGCTTCCGCCGTGAATTTCAAACCGTCAGCCCGGTACACCTTCTGGGCTACCTTTTCCATCTTCTCCTTAAGCGGAGCATCCAGAGAATAGGCATAAGAGAAAGCATTGTCGAATTCGGCGATGTGGACCACCTTTTCTGCAAGGTCCGTCATGCCCGCGCCACCGTCAGCCCAACCGGTACAGTAGGAAACTTCCAAGTTCCGCTCGCTGCAGGCACCCATAACGAAGGACACCTCTTCTTCGGGGTCATTATGGAAAGCGTTAAGCGCAACCATAACTGGTAGATGGAAAACGGTCTGGATGTTTTCCGCATGCTGCCAGAGGTTTTCTACCCCTAGCTGTAAGGCCTCCATGTTCGCTTCCGTTTCCGTTCCCTTCTCGGCACCTCCGTGGTGTTTCAGTGCCCGCAACGTTGCTACAATAACCACCGCAGAAGGCGTCAATCCACCCGCTCTGCACTTAATATCGAAAAACTTTTCGGCACCTAGATCGCCTCCAAAACCAGCTTCGGTGACCACGTAGTCCGCTGTTTTTAAGGCCATCTTCGTCGCCGTCAACGAATTGCAACCGTGGGCGATGTTAGCGAATGGCCCACCATGTATGAAAGCTGGGGTGTGTTCTAAGGTCTGCACCAAGTTCGGTTTGATCGCGTCCTTCAACAAAATGGTCATCGCCCCTTGGGCCTTCAGGTCACCACAGGTTACTTCTTTATTTTCGTAGGTGTAGGCAACGACTACTCGAGCCAACCGTTCCTTCAAATCATCTAGATCCTGGGCAAGGCAAAGGATAGCCATCACCTCAGAAGCTACTGTAATATCAAAATGGTCTTCACGTGGGTGACCTTGAGATTTTCCACCCAAGCCCGTCACCACGTTGCGAAGCTGCCGGTCGTTCATATCCATACACCGGTGCCAAACAATCTGGCGTGGATCAATATTCAGCTCATTCCCTTGCTGAATGTGGTTATCGATCATTGCTGCCAATAAGTTATTGGCTAGCTCTATAGCATGAAAATCGCCCGTAAAATGGAGGTTGATGTCTTCCATGGGCATGACCTGAGAGTGGCCACCACCCGCCGCCCCACCCTTGATACCAAAAGCAGGTCCCAGACTAGGCTCCCGCAGCGCCAAAGCTGCCTTCTTCCCAATCTTCTGCAAGCCGTCTGCAAGACCGATGGACGTCGTCGTCTTCCCCTCACCCGCAGGCGTTGGATTGATGGCCGTCACCAAAATCAGCTTGCCGTCTTCCTTCCCCTCAAGAGTCCGCAAATAGTCGAGGCTGATCTTCGCCTTGTAATGGCCATACTTCTCCATCGCCTCTTCCGGTATATCTAACTTTTTACCAATCTCGCCAATCTCTTCCATCTCATTGGCTTGTGCAATTTGGATGTCGCTTGGATAGATTTGTGTCATGGTTAGCTCCTTCGTTTTTGTGTCATCTCTTCCTATTTTACAACATAACTCCATGGGTCATGAGCACAAATTGCGCTAACTCTGACAAATTGTGACAAAAGAAGGTGGGCCATACCACCGTCAAAGCACCTCCCACCCTCTCCATTTTATTCGCCAACAATATTATCTAAAGTGCCAATCTTTTCAATCACGCACTCTACCTTATCTCCTGGCTTCAGCCAGACCGGATTATCGAGTCCCATGATAACCCCCGCTGGTGTGCCGGTGACAATAATCGTTCCCTTCTTCAAACCAAAGGTCTTGCTCACCTCGGTCAGAATCGTGGGAATATCAAAGATCAAATCATCGGTTTTGGCATCCTGCATCAGCTCTCCGTTCAAATAGGTCTGGACTTGTAGGGGGCCATCCACCTCGTCCCCACTCACTACCGCAGGACCCATCGCCGAGTGTCCTCTCAAACTCTTGCCCAAATACCACTGCCCTCTCTCCGTTTGCAGGTCACGAGCAGAGATGTCGTTGAAGACGGTGTAGCCCAAAACCGTATCCATCACCTCATCTTCCGACAAATCAAAAGCATCCTTACCAATAATTACCGCCAACTCCACCTCATAATCCAGCTTACTGGTGTAGTTGCTGTGGCTGGGAATTTCCATACCCGGCCCCAATATCACATCGGCCCGCTTGGCAAAGTAGATCGGCTTTTCGGGATAGGGGCTCTTCCCGTCTCCATCCTTAATCAATCCCTTGGCCTTCATCGATTCTTCCGCGTGGGCCTTATAGTTTAGCCCGAGGCAGAGAACATCTTGGCGAGGATGTGGGATTGGCGAAAGCAAGCGAAGGTCATTTAAATCCAAAGACAACTCGTTAATCTGCTCTTCACTTAGACTATCAACTTGGTCTTTTAATTCGTTAGACACGTCTGTAACCCAAAGCTCGACTAAATCATCGAAAGTAACTAATTTTTTGTTTAGACTTTCCGCTGGGATCACCTTACTCCCCTCAAGTTCAATACCCAGTTTCCCTTCTTGCTTCAAAACCTCATCTTGAGTCATCTTCTTGGCTTCTTGTTCCTGAATAAAAGATACAAATCGCATGGTTTAATTCCTTTCCTCATGGCTCTAATTTGGTTCAGATTGTCAGTTATCCTATTCCCCAGTTCGAGGACTTTTACTAATGTTGGTGCAAGTGCATGGCCACCATAAATACTTTAAACAAAAACATTGTAAATACCTTGTTAAGTTGATAAACTTTAAATAACTATTAATATGTGTACATAAGTATTGAATAGATAATCGCGTATTATATTTTGGAAGGAGTTTCTCATGACTAAAGTAGTTGTAGCTGTTGATGGATCCGCCCACTCTAAAAGAGCTTTGGATAAGGCTCTAGAATTGTTCACCAGTCCTGACGCAAAGATAACTCTCTTACATGTTCGCGATCAATACACCGCAAGAGATCGTGACCACTCTACTGACCACATGATAGATCGCAAAGAGGAAAGTGAAAGATTGTCGATTCGTCTCATGGACGAGATGCTTGCTGACTTAGATGAAGACCAACGCGCTAGAATCGATAAGCAGAGTCAATACCGCAAACTGGAGAAAATCAAAGACATTGACGATATTGCAGATACAATCCTCAAGTTTGCTGAAAATGATAAT
>CAYMYX010000062.1:0-5935 GCA_964394795.1 uncultured Peptoniphilaceae bacterium | reverse complement strand
TCTATCTCTATCGACTCCCTGACATGATCAGGGTCTGCCACTGGCACGGAAGAGAGTAGCACTTTCGTGTAGGGGTGTTTGGGGTTGTGGATGACGTCGTTTACTTTTCCTATCTCAACGATCTTGCCGATGTACATTATTGCAATTCGATCGCAGAGGTATTTTATCGTGGAGAGGTCGTGGGAGACGTAGAGCATGGTCAGACCCAAGGTATCCCTGAGGGACTTGAGGAGGTTTAGAATATCCGCTCGGATGGAGACGTCGAGCATGGACACCGGTTCGTCGGCAACGAGGAATTTGGGTTCGAGGACTATGGCCCTCGCGATTGCAACTCTCTGCCGTTGACCACCACTTAGTTCGTGGGGATAGCGGTTGAAGTAAAAGTCTGCAGGTCGTAGCTCCGCCTTATTGAGGGCGTTGGTTACATCTTCCGCTATTTTGTTCTCGTCTTTTATTCCGTGAATTCTTAACGGCTCCGCAATCGTATCAAAGATAGTAAAACGCGGGTTGAGGGTCTCGTATGGGTCCTGGAAAATCATTTGTACATCTTTTCTGAAATCCAGAATATCTTTCCTCGTTTTAAGCTCGTTGAAGTCTAGGTTTCCGAAGTGAATATCGCCTGATGTTGGATCTTGGAGCTTCATCAGGATCTCACCGGTTGTCGTTTTTCCCGATCCGGATTCACCCGCAAGACCCAAAATTTCATTTTCATATATGGCAAAACTGATATCGTCTATGGCTTTAACCGTATCAGTTTTTCCGGAAAAAAAGCTCGTGAAACCCTTGCTTACCTTGAATTCTTTTCTCAGATTGCTAATTTCAATAAATACGTTTCTTTCCATTAGAAGGCCTCACTCTCTTGTTCGATACGCAGGGCGACATCCTTCCACGTCGATATGTGTCTCGCTTTTTCTCTAAATTCATCCACTCTTTCGGGGAAGTGGCAGGCGATTACATGGTTGCCTGTATCGTCCACTTCTCTTAATTCGGGTTCTTCGTTTAAGCACTTATCCTCTCTGAAAGGACACCTTTCTTTAAACCGGCAGCCTGTCTGTTCCTTCATCAGGTTTGGAGGCGTTCCTGGAATGGAGATGAGTTCTTTGTCGATATCTAGAATTCCAGGTGAAGCGTTGTGAAGCCCGAGAGAGTAGGGATGGAAAGGTGCTTTAAAGAAGACTTTGGTCGTTGCCTTCTCCATGACCTTGCCGCCGTACATGACAATAATGCTATCGCAGACTTCGCTGACGACCGCGATGTCGTGGGTGATGAATATCATAGAGCTGTCAAACTCTTCATTTATCTGAGAAATCTGCTTTAATATGCGATCCTGAACGACGACGTCAAGCGCTGTGGTCGGTTCGTCGGCTATCATAAGCGAGGGGTTGAGGGAGAGGGCCATAGCGATAACCAACCTCTGCTTCATACCTCCGCTAAGTTGGTGAGGATAGGCGTTCATCCTGTCTTCCTTCAGGCCTATGATGTCAAAGACTTCCTTGGTCCTTGCGTACGCTTGGTCTTTGCTCATGTCAGAATGGGCGAGAATGCCTTCGACAATTTGACTTCCCACCCTATGTACGGGATTTAAGGAGTTCATGGCCGATTGAGCGATCATTGCTATTTCCTTTAAGCGAATATCTCGAACCTCTTTATCTGACATCTTTACGATGTCTCTGCCTTTAAAGAGCATTTCGCCTCCGGATATTTCACCGTTTTCTGCGAGCATACGCATGACAGATTTGGCTACCGTCGTCTTTCCGCAACCGGATTCACCAACGAGACCAATGCTCTCACCTTTATACAGGGTGAAACTGACATCTTCCACAGCATGAACCGTACCGGCAGAAGTGTGGTAGTCGATGCATAAGTTTTTGACTTCCAATAGTTTGTTTTCATTTGTCATCATCTTACCTGCCTCTCAAACGTGGGTTGACAACTTCTTCCATGGCCCTTGAAATAAAGAAAATGGAAATCAGAAGAAGGACGATGGCCAAGCCCGGTGTCAGAATCCACCACCATGCGGTGCGCGAGTTTCCGGTGACAAAGCAAGTGTGCAGGATTTGCCCCCAGCTCGAGACGTCGGGATCACCAAAGCCAAGGAAGGCGATAGATGCCTCAGATAAAATGGCATAATTGACGGTAAACGTCAGTTCCAGAAGTATTATGGGAATGACGTTTGGCAGGATATACCTTGTCATTATTCTTAAATCACTCGCCCCCGAAACCTTGGCGGCTTTAATAAATGGCCGCTTTGATATCGTAAGCACTTGAGAGCGGACCAGTCTTGCTACTGACCGCCACGAGAGTATGGTCACGGCTAAGATGACGTTCCAAATGGAAGGCTTGAGGACGGCGGATAGCACGATGACGAAGGGCACGAAGGGGATAGCGTAGAAGAAGTCGACGATTCTCATGATAATGACATCTACGGTACCGCCAAAGTAACCCGAGATTATACCGAGTGTCGAACCCAGAAGGGTAACTAAAATCGCGGCGATAAATCCGACGATTAAAGCTGTTCTCGTGCCCAAAATGACCTGGCTGAAAATATCTCTACCGACGTCGGTCGTTCCGAAGGGGTGACCGGCAATGGGAGGGGATAGCCTTAGAATTTTTCCATCAGCCCCTGTATGCCTGGCGTCGGGATCAAATGGAGCCAAGTTATCTGCGAATATTGCGACGAAGATGAAAATGACAAAGAGTACTACGCCAATCAGGGCAAGCTTATCCTTTTTAATATTTTGCAGAAACAGCCTCATAAAAGATGGCTTTTTTGCTTTGCTTTTATTTGTTTTAATATTTTCCATAGCCATCACCTTATTTGTCATATGTTATTCTGGGGTCCAGTACCGCGTAAAGGACGTCTGCAACGAGGTTCATAAACATTACCAGAGCCGAAATAATGATGAAGGCGCCCTGAGCTAAGGGGTAATCGTGGCGTGTAACAGCTTGCACGATTTCCCTGCCCAAACCGGGCCATGAAAACACCACTTCAATCAGAACTTGGCCACCTATTGCGGAACCGATAAAGAGTGCGCCCGCAGTGACGACTGGCAAAAGGGCATTTCTAGCGGCATGGGCATACTTAATGCGTCTCTTGCTCAAACCCTTAGATTCGGCCATCTCGATATAGTCCTCGTCCATTACCTCCAACATACTGTTTCTCATAATCAGCGTAGGTGTTGCCAGGAAGTAGACGCCAGCCACAATGGTAGGCAAAATGAGGTGCTTCAAAAAATCGAGATTCAGGAATATTTCGCTGAAGGTTTCGCCGGTATAACCAGCAGTCCGCATACCCTGGGCGGGCAGTATCTTTAGCGTAGTCGAGAAAATCATAATCGCCATCAGCGCTACCCAGAAAGTGGGGGCAGACCGGAAAAAAAGGATGATTATTGATTTTAGTTTTTCACCTATTCCTCCACGTTTCCAGGCCATACTTATTCCCATATTAATTCCTATAATATAAGCGAAGAGCATGGCGGAGAACATGAGTATCAGCGTTGCCGGCAGCCTCTCTCCAATCACTTGGAGTACGGGTTTCCCATAGAAGAAAGAATTATCGAAGTCTCCGCGAATCAAGTTTTTCATAAAAATCGTATACTGCGTAAATAAGTCCTTGTCGAGTCCGTATTCTTCCAGTAAAGCCTGTCTTGCCTCGGGTGGGAGAGACGGGTCTGCGACAAAAGCAGTGGGGTCTCCCGGCATGGCCCTAAAGAGAAAGAATATCATTGTTGAGATTAAGAGCATCATGAGTAGCATAATGCCTATTCTTTTTAGTATGTAACGACCCATAAATTTCCTCTTTCAATTCGTTGGATTAGCCAGTTTGGTTTTTAGTCCATTTATTGAAGAACTACCGGAAAATAATAGATTCTCCGGTAGTCTCTTCATTAAACCAAATTGTGTTACATCCACCTTTTCGTTATGCTTCTTTATTCTTTCGGCATCCTGAGTCTGCCTTCATCGTCCCAAGTGAAGCCAGCCTCTGTGAGGATTTCCTTTGCCTTCTCGGGGTTATATTCATCATAGATGGGAACATCTGGGTTTTGCCAGTAAGTGTTCGCTTTACTGATAACCAGACCGCCGCCTCCACGAGCACCGAGGCCGTTCAGGTATACGTCGACAGCTAGGTCGTAGTCAACAAGGTAAGACAATGCAATACGGAATTGCTTATTGTCAAACGGAGGTTTATCGGTCTTCATACCAAAGTAGAAGAAGCCAATGTCATCGACTGCAGTTACTTCAAGGTGGTCGTAAACACCGCCTTCATTGTTCTCTATCATTTCAATGTGAGCCGGGATCATCTCGTGGGAGATCATATCGACATCTTGTAGTTCCAGTGCAGTCAGGATACCTTCAGGTGTACCGTAGATTTTGAAGATGTAGCCGTCGATTTTTGCAGGAGTGTGGTAGTCATCAAAACGTTCCGCCATCAGTTCTTCACCTGGTCTGAAGTGCTGGAACACAAATGGGCCTGAGCCGATAGGTGTATCATTGGTATCAGTTTTGACATCTTCCTTGGCTTCCCAAACATGCTTAGGTAAAATTGGAATCTGGGTCAGCGCCGTGCTCAGGAAAGATGCAGTTGGGAACTTGAGATTGAAACGGACAGTGTTGTCATCGATAATTTCGACCGATTCGATAGGATCGAGGAAGGACTTAAAGTACGGTGCATGCTCGATCATTAAATCATAAGTGTATTTTACGTCTTCAACCGTGACAGGGTTTCCATCGTGGAAAGTCATACCGGAGCGTAGAACGACGTCAATCGTCGTATCATCTACGACATTCCAGGATTCAGCTGCAGAGCCCTGAAGTTCTACATCCTTAGTTGTACGGAGTAATTTGTCATAGATGAGTCTGAGGTTTCGCCATTCGTAAACCGTGTTTGAATTCAGTGGGTTCAACGTGTCAATGTTTGTGTTGCTGGCAACCTTCAACACTTTATCGTCTGTCGTTGGCTCAATCGTTATCGGCATCCATTCGTTAAAGAGGCCTTCTCCTACCATGTTGACAGGATTTGAGAACTTATCCTTGTTGTAGGCTTGGACGATGTCCCTAGAATAGATGGTGATGCGTGGAACGTCTTCAGCCAGAATACGCTGCGCTTCAAAAACGAGTTCTTTTCTCTTCTCTGGATCCATCTCGCTACGCTGCTCATCCGCTATCTTGTCGAATTCGGGGTTGCGGTACTTGTCGGTGTTGTTTCCACCGTCTTCAGCGTTTATTGAGTGGTTAATCGAGTGAATGAACATATCCGGGTCAAGGCGTTCAACACGGCCTGACCATCCGATTGTATACATGTCAAAATCTGGATCTTCGCCGTAAATCGTGTCAATTATTACCGCAAAGTCGGTAGGGCTTGCATTTGCTTCAATGCCGATAGCTTCCATTTCTTTAGCTAATTCCTTGGCCATCTCGTGGTTGACCATGTTTGCTTCGGGGAGCGAGCTCAGGATGGTTATGGACGGCACCAATTCGCCATGTTCTTCAGCGCCTCCTTCTTGCGTTTCACTCGTGCCTTCGGATGTGGTGGTTGATTCTCCGCTGGATGAATCATTACCTCCACAAGCTGTGAGCAGCATGACAAACGCTAGCAGCAGGCTCAATAACTTTACTTTCTTCATATGTACTTCCTCCTTAGGTATTGCTATTCAAAATTCGCATAATAGAAAGTATAGTTATATGCAAAAAATTGAATAAATTTCGCCCATTGTAAGCTATATAAATAATGGTGTCAAGGAAGAAGTGACTAAAAAATCCAGATAATAAGCAAAATTGTTCAAGAGCTCATATATACTTTACGAATAAATATACTAAAAGTATTTTACCTTTCTATTAGGTGATCCATGGGTACTTTGTTAAGGCGTTGTTAATCATAAAACACAGAGCTAGCGGAGTCTTGCTTTCGTATTTTGCACCACTAGGAGTAATAGCA
>CAYMYX010000061.1:0-6576 GCA_964394795.1 uncultured Peptoniphilaceae bacterium | reverse complement strand
GTTTCCCTTTCTTCCACGCTGGAGCTGGTTTGGTGGCCATGCAAATTGCTCGCCGCCCCATCTGTCCGATTGATGTTGCCGTCCTTGACGTCTCGGTCGTCGAAGAGGTCATCAAAACGGGTCTCGACGCCATCTAAATCCACAGGGGATATTCCCTCCGAATCGAAATGATTCAACGCGAACCGGTCCTTGGACAGGTCGAGCAAATAGTACTCGGTGAAGATGTCAAAGTAGTTGATCAGGGGGAGAATGTGGAAACGCTCGCCCACCACAACTCGCTCGGGTAGCTCAACCGCCAATTTGACGGTTTCAACGCCCTGGTCATCCACAAAGACCGCCAGACCTTCCTTCACGTCCTGCCAAAACTCCGTGTCTTGGCCCAATTCTTCCAGTTGTTCAACGAGGGAAGCACCCTCGCCATCGCCAACCTGGCTTCTCACTTCATCAACCAAGTTCCGGTAACGAACCTCATTCTGCTCTCTATCAGGCGATGTCCGATACGTCGGCATATACAAACTAATCATCACCGGGCTTTTTCTCTCAAGTAGTTCTCTGACCGTAATAGCCATAACTTCCTCCTTCATTTCTTGGGGGGTTGTTCCATGGACAATTTAACCTGTCTTTTTTATGCCCTTTATCCCTGGTTGTGAAACGTGGGCCATCCCTTAGCCCACCAACAAAAAAGACGGCCGGGCTGTTTCCAGCCGGCCGTCCCATCACCCTTATTCAAATTTCCCACTCTTATTTATCGCCATCATACCACCCAGAATCACCGAGGACTCAATCCCCGCGCCTTCCAGAATCGACGCCGCAATCGTCGCCCGAACCCCACTTCCACATAAGGTGTAATAGTGCTTGTCTTTATCCAGCTCATCAATTCGCTCAGCCAGCAGTTGTAGGGGGATGTGGACTCTGTTTGTCAACACCTCTGTCAGCTTGTCCTTATCCAATTCCTCCTGTTTGCGGACGTCCAGCAACAGCGTGTCCTTTTCCAAGTCTTTCACTTGAATAAATGGGGTCTGCACAATTTCTTTATCGCTGGTTTGAAGCTTGCTTTGGTAGCCATCGCCCGATACATAAATAGGGCAGTCATAACCCATTCGGCGGGCGGTCCAGAACATGTTCTCTACGTCGTCGGCGGGAAGACGGTCGGTCAGCAAGTGAAGTGCATTATCATCCGTAACGAACCAACCCAGATAGGCAGAAAACTCCTCGTTATTAATGTGGAGGACACCTTTTTCATGCAAGCCCATGTAGGCAGCTTGGCTCCGGCAGTCGATAGCGGTCGCTTCTTGACCGTCGTAGGCTTGTGCATCGAAGGTTAATGGAATTTCAGGACCCTTGAGGTTGAACACCTCGACGCCACTAAAGTAGAAAGGCTTGAGGCGCATGTAGCCATGACTTTTAACAAATTCTTCCTCATCCATTTGGAAGAGCTTGTTGGTGGCCCGCTCGTAACCCAAGGTCGAGGTCGGGCGATCTTCGATGGAAGACCCGCAAGCGGAACCGGCGCCGTGGGCGGGCAACAAGATTACCCCATTATCGATCTTTCCATAAACGCCTTGGAGGGACCGGTAAAGTTTTCTGGTCATCTCGTCGATTCGGTCCTTGCCGTAAAAGTCAGTCCGACCGGCGTCCCCATAGAAGAGGCAGTCGCCGGAGAAAAGGTATAGGTCCGTGTCTTTCGAGGAGACGAGGTAGGAGAGGTGGCCGAGGGTGTGCCCCGGAGTATGTAAGGCAGTTAGCGTCAGGTCGCCGAAGTCGAAGGTATCGCCATCGTTGATCAGGTTACCGGTCTCATAAGGCAGGTCATCGTGGGCTGACCGGTAGAGGGGCGCACCCGTGACGTCGGCCAAGGTCGGGCCGCCGGTCACGATGTCCTCGTTCCGGTGAGTTTCGAAGATGCCTTTGATGACGACGTTGTGGTCAGCGGCTAACTTAAGGTAGACATCGATGTCGCGACGGGGGTCGATGACGAGGGCATGGCCCCCATCCGCCACCATATAGGAGAAATGGGCTAACAAAGGACTGGTGATTTTTTCGAGAATCATGGTTGGTCTCCTTCCATACGCTGGTAATCCCGGAGGATTTCCTTAACGAGGTCGAGGTCGATGAAGCGGCCTTGGCGGTGGACTTCCCGCCCTTTGTGGTAAATCAGAATGACGGGGGCGGTGAAGAGGCTCAGCTGTCCGCGGGCCATAGCCATCTCATCAATATTTATCGCATACACAGGAACGCCCAGTTCTTCCGCTAGGTCGTCCACCAAGGGAGCCGTGTCTTGGCACACGATGCAAAAGGGGCTCTTGGCGTAAAAGATGACCAGGTCCTCCCGGTCCGCCGTCTCTTGAATCGCTTCAAAGTTAATAATTTCTTTCATCAGCGCCTCCTTTTCTTCGTTGGTCTTTCGTTGCTTATACTATATAATAAAGGAGCGGAATTTACTATAAAGTTAACGAGTCGAGGCGGGTATTTCAGGCGGTCCACCGCCCGCGTCCGAAAAAGTAGGCACAAAAAATGCAGGTGAAGGGATTTGAACCCCCACGAACTTGCGTTCACTAGACCCTGAATCTAGCGCGTCTGCCAGTTCCGCCACACCTGCTTAGAGTTTGAGAATAATCCTAAATTGACGACCTGTCAAGAATAAATTTATGGGGGCCATGCTCGCCCCACCACCATCCACAACCAATAACCGAACGTAAATAACCGAAAGTAAATAACCGAAAGTAAATAAAGGAGATTCAAATGCAATCCAAAAAATTTACCGTAGAAGACAAGCACACCGCGAAGAACATGGGGTCCGGCGGCCTCGACGTCCTCGCAACCCCAGCCCTCGTCGCTTTCCTCGAGAATGTCGCCTTTGAAGATGGGGCAGCCCACTGCGAAGAGGGCAAGACCACCGTCGGTTCCGAGATGAACATGAAGCATCTGGCCCCAACCGCCGTCGGCAGCGAGATTGAAGTCCGCCTGTCCGACAAGCAAGTGAGCGGGAAGAAGCTGACCTACTATTTGGAGGCTGTCGAAGGCAACAAACAGATCGCCACCGCAACCCACGTCCGCTTTATTGTTGATGAAGGGAAATTCATGGGTAGTTTGTAGGTTGGTTTAGCATTTGCGGCCGGTGGCGCCCACTGCCGCGCTCGGCCGTGCCTCGCGCGCCGTCTCATCCGCAGACTACACCGGCTGATCGAAGCATGGCCCCATTCAACCCCCATCCCCAGTCCCATAGAAAGGAACACTTTTGAGCGAAAATCGTAACGTTAGGCGGGAGAGCAAGTCCCGCTTTATATGGAAAGTTGCCGTGCTCGTTGTGGCAGCCCTCATCCTTATTTATTCCAGTCAAATTTTTGCCGTCCTGTCCAGAGTGGTGTCGGCCTTTATGCCCTTCTTTATCGGCTTTAGCATCTTCTACATCTGGAGCCTGATCGTCAACCCCTTGGAAAAATTTCTCTTTTCCAAGCTGGAAGGCAGCAAGATCAGCAAGTTCAAGCGGCCGATAACCATCATCCTATCGCTGATTATCCTCATCGGCATTATCGTGCTCTTGATGAACATCGTCTTGCCTCAGCTCTTTGACTCCTTCCGAGTCTTGGCAAGCTCCCTGCCCAAGGTAGCCCAAGACTTCCGAATCTGGCTCCTCGAGGTGACGGAAAACGTCAACTGGCTGCAAGACTCCCGGCAACAACTAGAGACCATGGACGTCAACTGGCAGCAACTCCTACAGCAAGCCGCAGAAAACTTTGAAGGCAGCTTCGCGGGCATCCTCGGGTCTACTTTTAGCTTTGCCACCTCGATCATCGGCGCCTTCGTCACCGTCTTAACCTCCTTCATCTTCGCCCTTTATTTCCTAGCGGGGAAAGAGAAGCTGGGTCGCGGCGTCAACAGCGTGCTGAAAGCCTACACCAAGCCCCGGACGCAAGAGAAATTCTACTATGTCACCGGCGTCGTCAGCAACACCTTCTCGGCCTTCTTTAGAGGCCAGGTCATCGACGCCTTCCTCGTCGGCGTCCTCCTCTTCATCGCCATGACGATCGCCCAATTGCCCTACGCCCTCAGCATCAGCGTCGTGGTCATGGTCACCGCCCTCATCCCCATGGTCGGTGCCTTCATCGGTGGCGCCGTCGGCTTCATCATGATCGTCGCCAACAGCTTCCAACAGGGGGCCATATTCCTCATCGTCCTCGTCTTCATCCAACAGCTTGAAGGCGACCTGATTTACCCCCGCGTAGTCGGCAACTCCATCGGCCTTCCCGGCATCTGGGTCTTCCTGTCCATCATTGTGGCGGGCTCACTCTTCGGACCCCTCGGCATGCTACTCGCCGTCCCCATCACCGCCTCCGCCTACAAGCTCCTTCGCAACGACATAAACAGCCGAATCAGCGAGGCAGAGAAGCGGAACCTAGAGGACGAAATCGAACTCCGCGACCTCAACGACAAAGAAGAAGTCGTCGAATAGTACAAAAAAAAACGGATTAGCTTGTAGCCCGCGCTGCAAACTAATCCGCTTTTATTATGGCCTTAATAACGCTGCGACCCAGCTTGGTCGCCTTGTCCGAGATGGTGAAAGCCAAGCTCGGGTCATGCCTCGGGTCAACGTCGGCGATCTTCAAGCCCTTGGTCACGTCGTAACCGTCGTAAATCAAGCCCCTTAAGGTGCCGCCAATCTTCGCCTGCACCCGGCTACCGTCAATCGTGGCAATCGTGTCGCCTGCCTCAACCAAGTCGCCAATCGCCATCACCCGCTGAAGAGGGCCATCCTTTTGAGCATACACCACCCGATTCTCCGCCTCGCCCGCAATTTCCCCGGGCACGCCCGTATTCTCCATCGGGCTCCCCATGAAAATCAACTCGCCCAACATGGGACCCCGCATAGTTTCGATCGCGATATGGCAATCGATCCCCGCCGTAAATCCCGGCCCCAACGCTACCACAAGGGGGGCTATACTCCTCTTCGTCCCCACATTCCTTTTGGCCATAATGGCATCAACCAAGACGTCGGGTCTGATTTCGTCTAAGAGTTCCAAGTGGGGATCGATTAAAATGGGGACCTTTCCGTCTTTTAGGAGGTCGAAGGCCTCGCCGACGTTGTTGGCAACTTGCGCTTTCACACCAGCGATTTCTTTGGTCCCGCCTTCCATTAACGCCGAGGCGAAGGCAACTTCGGTTCGGATGCAGCAAGGCTTATCTATTTCAGCAACAAGCACGTCGTAACCGCTGGTCTTCAATTCATGGATGACCCCGCTCGCCAAATCACCGCCACCCCGCACCAACACCCTTGCATTACTCGTCAGCTTATCATACTCTTCCGGTGTGTCGATGTCCTTCAATTCGAAAATGGAATCCACCTCGTGGTACATAATCCGCTCGGGAAATTGGGCGATGACTTGTTTGCCGCCGACATCGCCTTCGATTGCCTCAAAAGCCGGCAGTAAATCGATGGGGAAGATGACCGGCGACCCGTTCTGCCCGTCCAATTGAGGAATGACAATCCTATCCGGATTCTCCTCGAATCGCGCAATCAGCCCATTCATCGTCTCCGCCGTCATGTAGGGCTGGTCCGCCATGATGAAAGCAAGGCCTTGGCTGTCCGTCCCAACGTGTCTCAACGCCTCCCGAATCGACGAGGCCGCGCCTGCTTCAGGCGTCTCGTTGATGGTCACTTTGACATGGCCCTCGATTTTGGACGTCCCTAAAAGCTCCAAATTCTCCCGATTTACCACGAGGATGATTTCGCCGAAGTCAGCCTCTTCCACGGTATGTATGACTTTTTCGAGCATGCTTTGCCCGTGGACCGGCAGCGCCAGCTTATTGCGGCCCATCCTCCTGGATTGGCCAGCGGCAAGTATAATGGCTGAAATTTTCATGCTGCATCTCCTTTACGCTGAGCGTGAACGCCTGGGTAATCAGTTCGGGGGCCATCCCCCTGACCCCATCAACTATCTCGTTAGCCAATTGGACGTGGTGGTCTGTTTCGCAGCGGCTGAAAACTAATATCTTGTCGCTGGTGGAATTCTTGAATAGGCCGTCAGGGTGGACAATGAGCTTTATTAGTAAATCAGCGTCTACGGTTTTAGGGCGGTAGCTGAAGGTTTCCTCGAACCCGTCCAGGTTGTAAAAGTTGTGGTCGCCGACAGTCTGCCCAAAGAGGTCGATGGGGATGACGCCGATGGTTGCCCCGTTCCCGTTTGGAATAACCGGCTCCACCTCCTTCCACCACTTGAGGGGGAGTTGGCGGGACCCGTCGGCTTCGATGAGGGTGATGGCGGGGAGTTGAGATAAGTAAGTGCCGTCTTTCGGCTTAATACCTTCTACCTTATTCGGAACTTCAGGAATAAATCCCTGATGCAAAACAACCGTTCTAGCCGTGCTCTCGTTAATATACCCGTCCTTTACGGCGGCCTTCAGGTCGGCCACCGACCCGAAGGCCGCATCATAGAGATGTTCGCTGGGCAAAATAATCTTCGTCGTCGTCGAAATAATCACATTCGCGTGACCTCGCAGCAAACCCGCCAGATAAAGCAAGAGGGAAGTCTTGCCACCGGACCCAACAATAGAGACGAGTTTTCTCTCGCCTAACCG
>CAYMYX010000060.1:0-7475 GCA_964394795.1 uncultured Peptoniphilaceae bacterium | reverse complement strand
CATTGGGAACCATCAGGCCTGAATATCCATTCTGTGTATTAAATTCAAAACTCTTAAATATAAATATACTAAAGAGATCCGTTTTATAATCCTTATAATATTTGTTAGCATACTTTTTCAACCTAGCATCCATCTTGTTTAAATAAGGTGGATTCGTTGCTACTACATGGTATTTATCCTTTAAAAGTTCCGCAGAGCAAATTATCATATTAATTACATCTAATACTTCTTCCAAACTAGATTTAGTTAATGTTAATTGTGTATCATTTTCTGCATCTAAAAAACTTCTGATTAAATCAAAATCATATTCACTTAATACTAGAATAGATCCATATAACTTAGCATCTTCATATTCATCTAAAAGTTGATCTAATTGCCTCTTAGCTTCTTTCCTATCATTTTCTGATAAATGTGTTCCTAAATTTTCTAAAAGGTCTCTATCAATATTATTACTATCTTCAAATACATAAATATTAGGCTTCAAATTTCTTGAAAAAACACGCCTATCATATTGTCTGGCTTTCATCATAATTGAAAAATAAGCTAATTGGTAAGCTCGCTCATCAATGTCCAAACCATAAAGATTTTTATTTACAATATTTTTTACTGCATCACGATCGTTATATCCTCTTTCTCTATATATCTCTATAAGAACATCAAACTCGTAGGCTAAAAAATGTCCTGAACCCATTGTAGGGTCAAAGAGACTATAAGCCTTGGTACTAGTTTCTATACCATGCGTAACAATCCTTGCCAAAACTACACTCACCTCATGAGGCGTGTAAAACTCACCGCCCTTTTTCCCCGCTGAAGCGGCAAATTGTCCAATCAGATATTCATAGATATCACCTAGAATATCTTTCCCCGAATCAGTTTTATACTCTACACCATCCACCAATAAAGCAATATTGTTTAAGGCCTTTGCCCGCGCAACTGTTGAGCTACCGAGACGGCTATCACCAAGATTAATATCATTAAACAAACCTCTAAAATCCTTAGTTGCATCTTTATTAATCTCCGTATTCGCATTGAAGCTTTCAAACATATCCTGATAATCTTTAGGAACTATTTCGCCTTGGTTAATGCTTTCAATCAAGGAAGTCCACGTATGCTCTGGTGCAATCGCATAGCCTAAAGACAAGGCTAAATCTTCTGCATATTCTTGAGCATCCTCACCTGATGCTTCCCGACGATAGGCATCATTAAAACTCTCTTCTTCCTGTGGAACGATCAAATCCTGTTCTATTAAATATTGCTCTTGTCGTTCTGAAAGATAGCGATAGAACATAAATGCTAAAATATAGTTCTTAAACTCACTAGCATCCATATTGCCTCGGAGATTATTGGCCATCTCCCATAATTGGTTTGTTATTTGTTGTACCTGTTTAGTTGACATCCGTTTACCTTTCTATACAAACATTTGTTGTAACAAAGCTTTTTTCAATAGCTGCAGATTTTCTAGTTTACGCTGATGAAGGGTGATAAGGTTGTCCATACTCTTAAAAAAACTACCGATTTTCTCTTGCTCCAACTCATTAGGCACTAAAACTATTTGTTCCTCTAAATCACTTCTTCTTAAATTTCCTATAGCACCATTTCCACCTGCAATGTATGTTTTAATAAACCTTGAATACCATGGAGAGCTCATTAAGGAATTAACAAAGAAAGGTTCATTTGCAGATGCAGCTAACATAAATCCACCATGTACAGCTTTTATCGACATTTTATCTACTAATGCATGTTTACGAACTAAATGACTTGAACCATTAGCAGATGTAATTAAAATGTCATTTTCCTTTATAAAGTCTATATTAACTGCTTGTTCATGTACAAAAACATCATCATCTTTATTAAGTACAAATTTATCTTCATTTATATTAGATGACCTTAATACAATAACACCTTTTTCTCTCACATCAGTAGGTTTATATGTGAGGCCCCTTCTTAAATTTGCAATAGAAGAGAACTTACGCTGTTCCCAATCATCCGTAAAACCAGGAAACCTTAACTTCGGCACCTTCCTCTTTTTTTTCTTTCATGTGTCCTTCTTTCTACTGTTTCTGCACGTAGTGGTCGGCTAATTCATAAATCGCGGACCGTAAAGCATTGCGATACTTTATTTTATTCAGTTTTTGAATATCTTCATCAGCAGCTAACACTTTATAGGAGTCAGACGCCTTTCTTAAGAGATTAGTGAGTTCCTGTCCCCGGTCAAAATGCTCACGTTCTCCATAAGTATGAACATCGAACTTCTCCTTGAGCTCATAAGCACTGATCAGGTCAATGAGTCCCCATTTATAGAAGAATTGCTGAATCTCTTTGATTATCTTGTTTTCTTTAACCTGCTGGATAACCGCAAGACCATCGATATCCTTAACTGGATACTCCTCCGCAATATACAAACCATTGTAGATCTCATCAGCAACAGTTTTAATATCATTGGCGGTTTGAATATCTGGATGGTTATCAGCCAAACTGAAAATATTACCTTTGGTCTCTTTGGCTTCATCCGCTTTCTGCTCGTATACTTCGTTCATCAACTTAGCAAGTAGCTCAGACAAGTAGTCATAATTGACTCGAACATCCTTGATATGGCTCATCTCGAACTCTAATTGGTAAACGGGAATATCTCTTTTCTTTGCCACAAATTTCTTTAGCTCATTCGTCAGGAAAGTACTCAGATTTTTCTCCTCTTGCACATCCATACCTAATGCTTTTATCAGCGTATCAGGGTCATCATAGTCGAAGCCTTCTTCCATTAGGATATCCTCGTCTCCTACTGAAATACTAAGGCATTCTCCTTCCTTCACATCATACTGCTTAAGCTTTTCGAGGTTCTTGTTGTAGGCTTGTAAAATGCTAAAGGCGTTTTCTTTATCCTGCTCAGAGGGAGCCCACTCATTAAAATCATTGGAGAGTCTTCTCAATTCGTTAACCAACCCTTGCGTCTCGAGCAGAAGCTCTTCAAAGTTTATCGCTATTATGCCGTCTTTTTCATTGGAACGTTTCCGCTCTTCATCGGAAAGCATAGCAGAATCTTTATTGGCATAGATAGCAAGAGCTTCGTTCATCAAGTTTTCATTAATACTTGGCCACCTATAGTTGATAATGCGGCCGAATGGTTTAGTCAGCAGATCTGCGATACGATTAGTCCGTGAATAGGCTTGTATTAGGCTGTGGCTTCGAAGTATCCGATCGACATATAGCGTATTCAATTGAGGTGCATCGAAACCCGTTAGCAACTGATCTACAACGATGACCACATCTAAGAAGTTCCCATCGGTATTTGTTTTCTGTAGGCGGCTGATGACATCTTGCGTGTAGGCAGCATAATCTGCTAAACCATATGAGGTGCCAAACTCTTCGTTGTAAATAAACATGGCCTGCAACAAGTCGTTATTGGAATCAACCATATAATCACTATTCGATGTATTCAGGCTATAGGTAATCGCAACTTTTAGCGTAGATAAACCTTTGACCCTGCGCTCATCATTAATTCGCTGGAACTCTTTAAAATACATCATTGCCATAGGAGTACTTGGGCGGTTACCGCCAACATGGGTGGTAAGTAAAGCGTTATACTTCCCATCAACTGACCGGTTTCTCCAATTCTTAAAGATATCCTCTACTACCAGCTTCACGTGCTCCTCATTATTATCATAAAAGCTTGGTTCGATAGTGTCGTCGATATCTTCGACGGTCAGATTATCGATCTTATGTTGGATCTCTTCATTCGTCCAATCAGGATGATGATAGCGATAGTATTCAGGTAGGTAGGACTCTCGCATTTCTTTTTCAGAGATCGTCGTTTGAAAATCTACCTTAAAACCAAGAACATTTTGATCTGCGATGGCTTCGCGAATAGTATAGGCATGAAGCAAGGGGCCAAAAATATCTTTCGTACGCAGCCCCCTCGTTGTGTCATCAAACATTGGCGTGCCCGTGTATCCGACCCAAGCCGCCCCTTTGAAAGCTTTCTGAATTAGATTGAAGCTCTCTCCTCCTGTGGACCGATGAGCCTCATCGACAATAAAAACGTAGTTTTTATCTGGTAATTTGAAACTCTTTCTCGAAACTAAGGTGTTCAACTTTTGAACCGAAGTAACAATAATGTTGCTGCCTTTGCTCTTCAGCTGACGATTCAAATCATTCGTGTTTTCTGTATCCGCTATAGACCCCAATCTCGAAAACATGGTCATATCCGCTTCTGGATCATACGCGCGGTAACTCTCACTCGTTTGCTTTGTTAACTGAATCCGATCGACAACGAAGATAACCTTATCTACATTCGGTAAGCGACTAGCCAACCAAGCTGATTTAAAACTAGTTATTGTCTTTCCCGATCCTGTGGTGTGCCATACATAACCAACTTTATTGATTGCATTATCGAAATCAACATGCTTAAGCTTATTGATAATCTTCTGTGTCGCATATACTTGGTAGGGCCTCATTACCTTCAAACTTTGTCGGTTGCTGGTGCCATCTAGAATCATGTAGTTGGTCGACATCTGGTGGGCCATAGGGATGCTCAAGAACTGATCAGCGAAATCCTTCCAAGAACGAACAATGCTGTTATCCCATCTTTGCCAATGGAAGGCAAAATCCTTATTAAACATTTCGCTTGTGGTGTTGGCCATATACTTTACATTATTCTGGGTCATTGCCACCAGAATCTGTGTCGTCGAATAAATTCCACTATATTGTTTCTCTTCGATATATTGGTGCATCTGATTGAGGGCTTCATTGACATCTCTGGTATCCATCTTCTCTTCAATTTGGATGATGGGAAGACCGTTAATCAATAAAGTCACATCAAATACTCGTCTAGGTCTTCCGGCCAGTATGGGTTGGCGTTCAATTTGATTAACGACTTGGTAGACGGTGTCCCCTGCTCCGATGTGTTTTTGGTTGAAGACATCCAGGTAAACATGGCGGCCATCATCTAGATCCACCTCAATTTGAGAAACGCCATTTAAACCGTATAGAAACTGACCTGCTTCATAAGGCGTCCGCAGTTCAGAAATGATTTTCTTTACTTGACTAAACTCCGTTTCGCTAAGAGCTTGCCTTAAGGACGCGTGATTATGTTGTTCAAGAATCTTTTTGAAGTTCTCCCACAGCTGGTCTGTCGTCTTGATATGTTCCTCATATTTCCATAGCTGAGTGCGATAGACATAATCCGACGCTTTCTCAATTGCTTGCATTTGATCTATTGATCGTGGTGGGGAGATTTCTCCCGTGCATAGATAACTAATGAGTTCTTTTTCGAAATGCTGTTCACTCATGATTAACCTCCTTCAAGGCTTGTAGTAGGACCCGGTTTTTCTTTTCTTCAACTTGTCTAACTTTCTCTCGCCGTTTCAATTGGAGCTTATATACTTTCCCTATCGCTTCTTGCTTCTTCACATCGGGTAGGTTCTTGACTTCAAGCTCATGAAGTTGGCTAACCGTATACCTCGTCAATATTGTTCCCTGCAATCCTATGGAAAGCTGCTTTCGGATTGAGCTATCCTCATTTAAAAGATACATGAAGTATAGTTTATTAAGGGAATTTTTCGGGATTAGCCGAACATAATTCTGGGTGTAATAGTAACCAGCATGCTCTGCGTCAACGACATTGGCCGTACCCGAGATGAGCGAGAACACGAGGTCTCCTTCCCCAAGCAAAGTCAGCTCATCATGAGTGCTTATTTCATTGTCTTCGCTGTCGCTTGCCTCTAGACTATCGACTCCTTCGTGTATATTCTGGTTATAGACATAGTAATGAGGTGCTTGACCTAATCTATCCTCATCTACACGAAACCGAGAGCTTCCACTTACCAAGTCAACATACTCGCTCAATCTCTTCATATTTACTCCTTTAATTCTACTCTTGATTTTATTATAATGACTTTCTTAAAAAGGTCAAGCTTTATTTTGTAATTTGTTTAAATTACAATTTTTATCCTCCCCTGCTATACTCATCCCCCCATCCTCTTCTAAATAAAAACAATAAAAAAGGTGCAGCAATGCGATTTCATTGCTGCACCTCGATATAAAAACTATTTTCTGTTTTAGCCTAACCATCCCATCAATCAAATGGCTTCAGTTTAAAGTTACCATCCAAGTCCTCTGAATTAAAGACGTTCATAAAGATATGCTCATCCTTGGAGGCAAGGTAGCCTCTTAGGGCTGGCAGGTCATCTTTACTGACCACCATGTAGAGAAGAGTTCTTTCCTCTCCGCTATAGCGTCCGATACCGGTGAACATGGTAATACCGTGTCCCGTCAACTTCATTATTTCTGTTGCCAGAGGTTCCGCGCTTGGAGCAACGATGAAGACCGTCTTTCGTTGGTAGCGGGAGTGGAGGTTGTTGATAATCATGGTAGCAATCATCTGGTAGATAACCGAATACATGGCTGGTTCAAAGCCAAAGAGGAAGCCGGAAACGGTCAAGATGAGGGCGTTGAACATGAGGACGTAGTTCCACACCGATATGTTGTAGCGGTTGGATATGGTCATGGAGATAAAGTCGGTGCCGCCGGAGCAAGCATTGGCTTGGAGGGCAATCGCTCCACCTACCCCGTGTATGATACCGCCAAAGACAGTGTTAAGAAACACGTCGTCCACAACTCGGGTCATGGGGATGATATCCATCAAAATCGACGTGACGACAACGTGGATGATGGAGAGGATAACGAACTTTTTCCCTACAGAGATAAAGGCGACGATAGCGGGAATCGCGTTGAAGGACATGTTAAGGATGGCAAAGGGAATTTCGATGCCAAAGGAGTCCATCGCCACTCGTTGAATCAACTTGCTGAGACCGTTGAAACCGCCCGGTAAGATGCCGGCATTATCCGTGAAAAAGCGGAGGGCGAAGACGCCCATGGTAGCTGATAGTAGAATCATCAGGAAGCGGACCAGGTCGCTCCTGTCTTTAGGTGACTTGGCGGGTTCAATTTTGAAGCCCTTAGGCAGGTGGAATTTCCGCTTGTCGCCTTTCTTCCTACTGCCTTTAATTTCGATTGCCTCCACCTGACCGGCAGACGCATTTATTTCAAGAACATCCTTGTCCTTTGAATCCATGAACGTTCCTCCCTTTCTTTGCACTAATTGCTATTGTAACGCATGCCCGAGGATAAAAAAAGGCATAAAAAAACCTGTAGTTTCCTACAGGTTTTATGCCCAGAGCCGGAATCGAACCAGCGACACGAGAATTTTCAGTCCTCTGCTCTACCGACTGAGCTATCTGGGCAAGTATTGGGCCATCAGGGACTCGAACCCGGGACAGACCGGTTATGAGCCGGTTGCTCTAACCAACTGAGCTAATGGCCCCAATGGCGGAGAAGGAGGGATTCGAACCCTCGCATCCGGTAAAGGACCTACTCCCTTAGCAGGGGAGCCCCTTGAGCCTCTTGGGTACTTCTCCAAGTGAGACGGAGAGGGTGGGATTCGAACCCACGTGGGCTTGCACCCTAACGGTTTTCAAGAC
>CAYMYX010000059.1:0-7542 GCA_964394795.1 uncultured Peptoniphilaceae bacterium | reverse complement strand
GAATTAGCTCAGCTGGGAGAGCGCATGGCTGGCAGCCATGAGGTCAGGGGTTCGAACCCCCTATTCTCCAATGCAGAAACCATTGATTTTTCAATGGTTTTTTATTTTGCCTTCATGTTTGAAACCCTGCCTACTTTAGGACATAATAGGGTCATCAAGTAAAGTGAAGGAGGGTTCCCATGTTTACGAATGTTGGAAGAAAGATTAAACTCTTAGCAAAGGTGGTTTTCTGGTTAGGGGTAGTTGCTACTGTTCTTATGATGTTGGAATATGCCGTATTCCTTCCACAAAGGTACTTTGGTACTAATGATGCGACAGACATCTTACGAGCTATTGTGATCCTCGTTATTGGTTTCTTCGGCGCATGGGCATCAGCACTTCTGATTTATGGATTTGGTGAGATAGTCGAGAATTCTACATTGATGGCGAATAATGTTAAGCCAACTAACACCACAAACATGGACCGTTTCCAAGAGAATGATAATCAAAAGCAATACTATGTCCAAGGCACGGATAATCCCCATATCAATGGGTAATCGAATAATATTAATAAAGATTCGCTTAGAAGCGTGGTTAAAACCATGCTTCTATTTTTTTGCCTTCTAAAAGGTAATAAGGTGATGCTAAACTTCATTTGATAAAAGCGTTTTTATACCTTAAGATAAATACTAATAGAGAGTATAGACATACTATTATCCAGCATTCTAATTAGTTTAACGTGAAAGGAATTCTCTATGAACATTGATGATTTTGTCCGAAATGAGATTCTCATTGAATCTTGGGTGCCCATGCTCTTCATCTTTTCTATGCTGTGCCTGATTCCCACACTCAGCTATTACCTGTATGAGGGTAAGAAAAAATTCTTTGAAAATAATATTATCAAAGCTGTCTTCGGCATGGTGGTACTAGCCCTAGTTCTTCTGGTTCTCATCGTTATCACCAACCATGGGCGCTATAACGAATGGCAAGAGCATATTAACGCCGGTGTTCGTGATCGCAAGCGAATATTCCTAAATTACGTCCTATACGAAAATGACATTACTAGAGAATACAATCGAAACTTCTATATTGCTGACGACTTTGAAGCGCTACCTATGTATGACAAGAGAAAAGTCCAAACTCAAGAATTTACTTATCTAGGTTTTTCCGACCGAGGTTTGAATGGTAGTCAATACTACTTTCAAATAGAAGACGGAATTTATACGATAGCTTCAGGAAACTGGATAATTGAAGAAGTTTCTGGGTTAGATGAGCCCTACTTAGAGGGCGACCGTTTCTTTTTAAATGACATGGAGTGGGCGGAGATAGGTTTCTACGAGTCTCGCGGAAATTATGTGACGACATTATATATGCCAGCTGATGCGAAAGAGAAGAAATTTGAAGGTGACTTAGAACGAAGTTATTACGAATTCAGTAAAGCGGTTGAAGGCTGGATTTTTAAGTAATTAGGTCGCTGTTGAGACATTTTGAGCATGTGTATCATCTGCAACCGAAGGCTTAGGTTAGAATGAGATAATATATCGTATTATAAACATGGTTCAATGGTATATGTTGTTTATGACAAGAGCATACTAGAACTTAGCTAATTTAGAAGTATAATAATCATTATTAGTAAAAACGTATATTAATAGAATATTAATAATATTTTTTCGCTTTAACATATATTATTAATATAGGACATGCTAAGACGTTTATTTGGCATGTCACTCATTTAGCTAGCTCATTCAATCAATAAAACAAAGGAGAAACTATGAAAAAGAAACTATTGAGAACATCTATACTCACATGTTTGCTTATCATTACGATGTCAAGTTTAGTTTTAGCTGCTAGTTGGACTAGATACACTACGTATGGCAAAGTTATGGCTTCACATTCCTCTACTAGTGATCGTTATGGTTATATCAGCAGAATTCAGACGTCTGCACAGTATCAACGTGGAAACGGAACAATTACTGTAAAGACGACTACAACCTCAACTACACCTTCCTTAATTCAGCAAGGTAAATACGCCTATGGAAATTCAATAAATAATTACGGTGTTTCGACAGCGCTCCACTATGGGGGTCTAGTTGATCACTTCCATGACTATTGGGAAACGCCAGGAAATGCAATGCCAACTAGTATTGAAAAAACAGAGTAATTAGCAAGACATGAGCTAGCTAAGTGAGTAAATTAGGGGGCTTGGATGAAAAAAATATTATACATAGTTTTAGTCTTGGTTGCTTTTCTAGTGTCGGGAATTACTTTTATAGGTATGAACGGAAGTTCACCGATATATAATACGACACAAATTCTTCAAAAGTATCCATCTTCTACAGGTATGTTTTTATTTTTAACCAAAGAAGAGAAAGAAAACTTTAGCCAAGCTCTAGCGATACTTGATAAGCATCCCGTCTTAGCATATGTCAATATTCTGGTGGAGGAAATTAAGGATAATACTTCTTACTCGTTTAACACATATTACATATTAGAAAATGAACCTTATGAATTCATTAATTATTATGATACGGATGCGAAAATTGATTTTACAAAGATAGACCAAGAATCTATTTACACAGGTGTTCCTAGCGGACCTAATCAAGTTTTTATTCGATATCCTTATAATCAAAGCTTAGGCGGTAGCATAACTTCATGGTTGAGGCCAAACACGGTGTACAGCTTAAGAATAAAATCGTTAGCTCAGGTAGTTGAGCAAAGAGATGGAAGTTTCCTTCAACTCGACCTCTATACGAAAAATGAGGAAGATTTAGAAAAGCTAAAGAAAGACCTCAGCGGATACTATCCTGAAGAGTATTTTAGCTTTCGAGATTTGGTTGATGACAGACCAACCGCCATTGGACTCATCTACAATCAGATTGTGCGTCCAGGTATTATACTAGCCATTATTCTGCTGGCCTATTTTTTCTATGAGATTGGACAAAGCTGGCCTATTTTTAAAACTAAACTGTTGCATGGTTTCACTATTCCAAGAATTATTCTTGAGCAGTTTGGAGTAACAAGCATCATTGCAGCTCTTCTGATTTTTATATCATATTATGCAGGACTTCAGTTTCGAATGGATGATGTATTTAAGTTGTCAAAAATAGCTGCGTTGCATGCCTTTTTATTAGCACTATTTGTGTTAATCGTAAGTATTGTATTTATGCTTGTTATGGCAATAATTCTTCATTATTACAGTCAGCGATTAGAAGGCCGAAAAGTAAAGACAAATACAATACCTTTCACAGTGCTTGTATATCTTTTATTTGCAGCTCTTCTTTTACCGAGTGTCTCTAGTTATATACTTGAGATTAAATCTTCCTACTGGATTATGAATTTAGGTAATAGATACATAGAGGAGCTGGAGCAAAAGGAAATTCACTTGTTTACAAACAGCGAGCCAAAGTTAGGGTTAATAAAGGAAGGTGAGTCATTAACGAATTACGAGCTACAAATGATTAAGAGTATGTTTGAAGATCATTCGATTTACTTTAATATAAAAACGGTAAACGAATTGGGGCAGATTCCTAATAACGAAACGACTTCGTTGAATATTCTAATTAATCAGAATTATTTGGACTACTTTTTTCCAGAGGTAGCAGAAGATTATGAAGTCGGAGATATTATAACTTCCCAAGAGGCTGATCTTGGACCACTCTTAAATTTGAGCCCATATTCAAATATGGAAATACCATATTTTGAGAATTATCAACTTGAGTTGATTGATATAAACGATATCTTTGTTGATCGAATAAATACGACGCTGAATTCGCCATTAAATAGCCCTAATGTGTTTTTCATAGAAGATAAAGTAGACTTTATACGTGAAGAGTTGAGAATAATCGTAGAAAATTATGGTTATGAAGATGTTGTCATCGTTTCGCAGCAGGATATAATTGAGCAAAGTTTGATTTTGCAAGAAGAGAGATTCATTCAAAGCATTATCTTTAGTGTGTTTGTTTTTGTTGCTATTTTGCTTCTCTATATCTTGGTTATTTTGTCTTATATCTCTTTTTTCGAAAACCAATTATCCATCGAAAGAGTTCATGGTTATTCGGTTCTTAGTTCGTATCTATATTTGGGCATTCTTACACTCATCGGGAACGTCATTTTAACTGTTTTTTTGTGGTTAGATGGCTATCAGTATTTGAGATTAGACCATCAAGAATCACTGTACTACTATGGGAATGCAGAAGTTATTCTTCTCATGTCAACACTAACCCTAATCGAATTTGCCATCCTCCTCTTCGCCGTCTGGCAAAATGAGAAGAGACTCCTAAACATCCTTAAAGGAAACACAATCAATGAGGTGAAACTATGATACGAGCCAAGAACTTACGTAAAGACTATGGTGGAAGAAACATTTTTGATCAGATAGATTTTGAGATATCGCCAGGGGAAATGGTGGCGATAACAGGCCCGTCCGGTTCCGGGAAATCAACCTTATTGAATATTTTCTCCGGTTTGGAAAACCGAGACGGCGGAGAGTTAAACCTCTTTGGCAATGACAATATCAAGGCAGGTAACCGACAAGTCCGGAAACTTTGGCGGGATAAGATAGGGTTTCTGTTCCAAAACTATGGCCTGATTGAGGATGATACCGTGGAAGCAAATTTGAAGTTGGCTCAGGCTTTTCGCAAGGGGTCAGGGCGTAAGGATAGAGAGACTGCGTTAGACCGAGTAGGTCTCAAAGACTTTCATGATAAGCCAATTTTTACCTTATCCGGAGGGGAAAGGCAGCGGGTTGCCTTAGCTCGACTGATTCTTAAGCCCTGCGAAGTTATCTTCGCAGATGAGCCGACAGGAAACCTGGATGATGATAACAGTCATGAAGTCATTGAAATCTTTAAGGAGTTACAAGGGCAAGGAAAGGCGATCGTCCTGGTGACACATAATCAATCTCTGTTGAGTCATTTTGATCACGTCTATCATCTGGAGCCGAAGGCTTTGGTTAAGGTAAGATAGCATAAGTAGGAAAAGTCATAAGTCGGCGCAACCGCTCGCTTATGACTTTTTTTATGGGCTGTCAGCTAGTGGCGATTATCTAAAGTGAGGAACTGGGGTAAGTATAAACAATGAAAAAATTACAAAGAGTATTCACCGTATAGAAAGAGGTTACCAGTGAAGTTTATCTCATGGAACATCGATTCCATCAATGCAGCCCTAACCAGCGATTCGGCCCGTGCCCAGCTCTCTCGGCAGGTCTTAGATACCATCCACGAGTACGATGCAGATATTGTAGCTCTGCAAGAAACCAAACTTTCGGCAACAGGTCCGACCAAGCAACACCAAGAAATTTTGGAAGACCGCCTTGGCGGAATTTATGAATATGCCTGGGTGTCCTCCCAGGAACCGGCGAGGAAGGGTTATTCGGGGACTATGGTGTTCTACAAGAAGGAACTCGATCCCGAGATTACTTTTCCTAAGATTGATGCGCCGGAGCCTATGGACTTCGAAGGACGGATTATGACCTTAGAGCTGGATGACCTATATTTCACCCACGTCTATACGCCCAACGTGGGCGACTCCCTTGTACGGTTGGACGATCGACAGATTTGGGATATCAAGTACGCGGAGTACTTGGCCAAGCTTGACGCCCATAAGCCGGTGGTGGCGACAGGGGACTTTAATGTTGCCCACATGGAAATCGACCTTGCTCATCCGGAGACCAACAGAAGGTCACCCGGCTTTACCGATGAGGAGAGGGCAGGCTTTTCTAACCTCTTGGATGTCGGTTTTACGGATACCTTCCGCCATCTTCACGGTGATGTTGAAGGAGCGTACACGTGGTGGGCTCAGCGGGTGAAAACCAGCAAGATTAACAACTCGGGTTGGCGGATTGACTACTTCCTGACTAGCGACCGGATCGCCGATCGGATTGTGCGGTCGGAGATGGTTGACTCGGGGACAAGGCAGGACCACACCCCAATCTATTTGGAAATTAAAGACGAGGACTAGACGATGACCCAAGAGATAAAGCACTTTACCATCAACTCCCACTTCTTGCAGAGGGATGTGATGTATTCGGTGAGGATGGCCCAACAAGAAACCAATCTTTACTTCTACTTTTTTGACGGACAAAACCTGTATTCGGATGAGGAGGCAGCCTACGGCTACTCTTGGAAGCTTGGGGAAGTTGTCGACGAGCTGGGCATCGATGCGAATATTGTGGGCATCTACAGCTTAGGAGGCATGGACCGAGTGGCGGAATACCAGCCCTTCCCAGTTGAGCATGCTGAGCAATTGGAAAATTTCGTCAGTGATGATTTCCAAGCCAGAGGGGAGGAGGCGGGTCGTTTCATCGTCCACGAGCTCATCCCGGAAGTGGAAGGGCAGATAGCCGGCCACGAGCGCTTGGTTGGGGGATCGTCGATGGGCGGGGTTATGGCCCTCTATTTGGGACAAAGCTATCCTTCCGTCTTCAGTCGAATCCTGGCCATGAGCACAGCTGGCTTCTTCTCACCAACCGCGATTGCGGCTTCCTGCGCATCCTATGCAAAGGACGACGAGCAGCGGGTGTATTTGGATGTGGGGACGAAGGAGAGCGAAGATGTAGGACAGACGATGGGTTACCTCTTGATTAATCGGATGCTCCATGGCGTGTTGAAGACTAGGGTGCCGGTGTGCTACGTCGAAGCTACCGACCATATTCATCGGGAAGATGCTTGGCATTCGAGATTGCCTGATGCACTGACTTACCTGTTGGCGAAATAGAGAAAAAGGAGGGGCCATGAACAATTTATTGCGTGAGATTCCACCCATGAATAGCTTGTTGGAAGACTTGCCTTTGGATGATTTGCCTGGGGACCACTCCTATGATTTCATCAAAGAGAACCTGCAGTCCTTACTGGAGGAGATTCGTGGAGAAATCTTGGCGGGGGACTACCAAGAGGATACCATCTCTTCGGAGATGATCTATGACCGCCTTGCCGAACGAGTCTACCGAAATTCCCAGCCGACTTTGACCAATGTAGTCAATGGCACGGGGGTCATCATCCATACCAACTTAGGACGGGCGCCGCTTCCTGTTTCCGCTAGGGACCAGGTTAAGCAGGTGGCGAAGGGCTACGCTAACGTCGAGTATGACTTACAAAGTGGCGAGCGGGGTCACCGAAATGACCATGTAGAAGAAATCTTGAAGAAAATCACAGGAGCGGAAGCGGTCCATATCGTCAATAACAACGCGGCTGCCGTCCTCCTGCTCCTGAATACCTTGGCGAAGGATAGGGGGATTGTGGTCTCCCGGGGAGAACTGGTGGAGATCGGAGGGTCCTTCCGCATCCCGGATATTATGAAGTTTAGCAACACCACCCTCCAAGAGGTGGGGACGACCAACAAAACGCACCCCAGCGATTATGTAGACCGAATCGACGAAACCACGGTGGCCATCATGAAGGTCCACCACAGCAACTACCGCATCATTGGCTTCACGGAAGATGTTTCCGCGAAGGAGTTGGCGGATATGGCCCACGATAAGGGGCTTTATATGATCAATGACTTGGGCAGTGGCCTCTTAATTGATATGGAGGAGTATGGCCTTCCTTATGAACCCACGGTTCAGGA
>CAYMYX010000058.1:0-7565 GCA_964394795.1 uncultured Peptoniphilaceae bacterium | reverse complement strand
AGATTGGCCAAGCTTGGATACATTTCACTGATTTAAGTTGTTGCCGCTGCGGAAACTATCTCCCCTGCTATGGCTTATTTCTTTTTGTCTCTTCAAAATTTCATCCACACAAAACTTGGCGGTGAGAATCGAAACCGGTAAGCCTGCTGGCTGGAAGCTCCACTGACCGCATACATAGATATCTTCATCGGCTGTATAAATTGCCTGTTGAGTGTCACTAAAGCTCGTTTGTTGAGGACCAAAAGCAAATCCACTGATTGCGCCACGCCAGTTGCCAGTTTTGCCTTCAATAAACTTTGGTGTCGAAATAAAAGAAAAGAGTTCCTCTTGTTGGAGTTTCGGGTCGATTTTGGCTAAGACATAAGCGATTTCTTCTTGAAAAATAGCTTGAAACAGATCAGGACCATAATTCTTGACGAATTCCTCTTCAATGGTGTAATCGAAGATTGTGCTGACTAGGACAGCACATTTTCCCTCTTTAGCCAAGTCAGGATTGCGCAAGGCAGGAATAGAAATTTCATAGGTAGTTCGTTGAAAAAAGGACCTCAACCAGGAAATTTGCAGGTCGGGTTTGTCTATCGGAAAAGGACCTAAGCTGCCAATACCTTCTGTTGCAGGCGTATAAAAGCTGTGGGCAGGGATCTTCCCTTGGATGTGGGCAGGATTCAGGGTGGTCGCAAAACTATAGCTCAAAACTGATTCACAGGTAGCTGCACACTTAGGGGAAAGGAGTAACCCGTGCGCTTCCGTCAGGATTCGCTGGTCTGCCGCCCAAATCAGTTGGTCATAGGCGATACAGGCTTCCTGCGTATAGACAAGCTTCCGCTTGGCATCTAACTTCTTTACCTCTTGATTCTTGCGAATTTCACCTCCACAATTGAGGATAAATTCTGTTAGTTTTCTGGGTAAAGCAGCGGTTGATTCAAGGGGATAAAGGTACTCTGGATACATGCCAAAATAACTTAAAGCAAAGAAGGTGGGTGTATCCGTAAAGAAGTGCTGGGTCACCATATCGATAAGTGATTGGTTCTTGGTGAACTGGCCAAGAAACTGGTTTACCGGCATCTGTAGATTCTTAATTTTCTTTTCTATACCTTTGTATTTCAACAGCCAAGGAAGGACTTTCTTCAGGGTCTTCCATGACTTGAGTTTCTCTTCAAATAAGGGATTATCCAGACTATAGACAAATTGAATCATCGTCGCAATTTTTCTAATCTCTGCCACGATTTTTTCAATTGCTAAACGATCTTCTGGAAAGTACTCCATTAAGAGACCTTGGTAGTCGTCAAGGGAATCCACTGACGTGAAGGGAATCCACGTCTTTTCAATTCCAATACTGACTGGGTTAGCCACAAAATCCAAGTCAATATCTAGGTCCCTAAGCATTGGTTTTAGAATACCAGCGTTCTCGAAAGCCCTGATGCCTAAATCAAAAACAAATCCTTCCCGCTCTATGCTCTGAACAAGGCCGCCTGTAGTATCATTTCTTTCTAACAAGATGAAGGGGACTTGGGCTTTGGCTAAGTAGGCCGCAGCCGTTAAACCAGCTACACCTCCCCCGACAATGACAATTGGTTTCTTCATGCTACTCCCGTAAACTCTCTACAATATTTTTAATGCGAATAGGGGGTTTAGCCAACCGCTTTAGGATACAGTTTCCTTCAAACTCTTGCAGGTCAGCATCTTCCGGTAATCGTTCAAATTGTTTTCTCGCCCCAACAAAGTTTCCTACAGCCACCCTACGCATAATATCCGGAATAACTGGACCATAGCACATGGGTCTTTCACAGAACTGGCAACGGAGGGCTTCGACCATCAGGGGCTTCTCTTTCGGATTATTAGGATAGAGGCTCTCTACAGTCACCGGTTTCTCCACAATGTTAACGACATTTTTTTGTTGGGGATCGTACTTGTAGCTCGGTAAGTCTTGTTTCTTCAGAATGGCATTAGCTGCCGCTATACCTGATGTGGTTACCGTAGGTGTTCCTGTTCCCATAACCGTAGATTCCCCGCAGGCATAGAGATTCTCGTATTCTGTTCTCGTCTTCAACCGCTTAAACATGTGCTGGCCAAGCTCTTGCTTAGGCCCTGCAACCGCCCGTTTCAAGAGATAACGGTGAAGGGTTTCTGGGGTTGCCAGCTCCTTAAAGCGGAGATGATCCCCAAAGCCAGAGAAACGTTTTTCCACAACCTGAACAAGGCGTTCGGTTTGACGCTTCTTTTCCTCTTGATACTCCACCTGATCTAGGTCTTCCCAGTTCTTAAAACTAGGTCCGATAACCATCATGACATGTTCATCTTCCCCACATAGGGTCCTGTCGTCAATACTTAAAATGTAGACGGTCACTTCACTTTCATCAATTTTTTGAGGGTTACCTACCAGCATTTCGATCGGTGTGGCATCCTCATCAATGACCTCCTTATCGACAATGGCGTAGAGCATGAGACTGGGATAAGTCGGTTTCTGGGCCCTTGCCCACTGGTGTTTTTTCTCTGACCTCTTCTCTTGGGGAATCAGCTTTTCATAAAGGTTCCAAACGGTACCACTATAGACAATATCCCGGGCCATGTATCTCTCTCCCGACCCCGTTTCGACACCCAAGACACGTTTCTTGTCAATGATGAGCTTGGTGACTTCCGTATGATAGAGGCAGGTCCCACCCTGCTCTTCGATGACCTTCTCCAGTTTCCCTGGTAGGAAAAGCGTAGAGCCTGCTGGATAGTAACTGCCTCCCACGTGATTATCGACGAACATTACACTCGCTAGAATGGCAGGCGCTTCATCCACCGTTGCGTAACAATAAGTGGAGGTCATTTTATCAAAAAAGTTAAATATTTCTGGATTCTTAAAATACTTCTGCAATAGGGTCTTCGCACTCTTATTCAGATAGCTAAGGAATCTGATATAGCTTATAGGGTGGCGCAACATCCCCCGCATGTGATTGCCCTTATCTGCCTCATCGGCAGTGGTGTAAGCGGGTGACTCCACCATAACATGCTGGTAGAGGGTGCCCATGTCCCGATAGAAGCGCTGGAGGTTCTCCTTCTCCGCAGGAAAAACTTCGGTGAGTTCTTCGATAAAGCGGTCAATATTCTGATGGAACCTAATGCGGTGACCCTGGTAATTTACCGCATACAGATAATCATGCTGGATCATATCAATAGGCTCTTCTAGGCAGTTAAAAACGAAGCTGTGGGCATTGAACCCCTTTTCCCCAAAGCCGTACAACATCGCAGAACCTTGATCAAAAGTAGCTTGGTGCCGTTTAAACACACCACAAGCGCCACCAGGGGTGTTGGAATAATCTAAAACGAGGACTTGTTGACCACGTTTGGCCAATAAGCTAGCTGCGGTAAGACCCGCTAGACCTGCGCCAATAACGATTACGTCATATTGCTTTTTTCTCTTCTCCATAGTGTACCTCCATGGAATATAGTACCATAGAGTTTTCTCCCATGAAATGACCCCGAAAAGCTGAACTTCCACTTCAACCTTTCGGGGCCTCTAGATACTGGCAGTTTACTTGTTTTTCCGATTTAACAGACTCTTATATTCCACTTCCAGCTTTTCTCTTTCCTCTTTTGGAATCTCCATCGACAATTTCGTGCTGATGGCAGAAAGTCTGATGTTAATAGCTTAGCCAATTTGACTTTCGCTCTTTCGCCATCACTCAATAGGCAAATCTCTTTAAACACCTCGTCTCCTTGAAAACCTAATCGGGCAAGCACTATCCTTGTTCTCGTTTGATCATAAATCGAGCTCTCCAGCACATTATCTAGAATGCTCAAGCTGCCCTCAACAGTTTCACTCATTTGACTATAGTAGCCAATCTTCAGATTAGGGTGAACCCAAAGGCTGGCTCCTTCCAGAATCATCTTCAGTAGGGTGGTCTTCCCTGTTCCATTACCTCCAATTAAAGCAACATGACTATTGTTCTTTATCGTAAAATGAGCGTCATTAAAAATAACTTTATGACCAAAACTCTTCTGAAGGTGGTCTGCTTGAACGAGAACTTTGGCGTGGATCTTTTCTGTCTCTTCGACATTCAACACTATTGGAGATTCTTCCTTTGGCTTTTCCTTCACTTCAAGCTGATTAATTCTCGATTGGATAGCTTTGACTTGCTTATCCAGTTTTTTCTTATTGGCTTGGCCACCCATCTTGTGGAGTCTTGCCTCTGCATTACCCATGCGGGTAGGGGTCGTCTTTGCCTCCTTGGTTTGATAAGTTTATTCTATCAAATTGTTTGGAGCTGGGATAGGCGCTGCAAGGGCAGCGGAATATCGTAACAATTAGCGATGAATATAGTTTTTACTGAACGACGACATCAATACAGAGTAAATCTTTCTTACCTTGTTCGGCATGAGATGTTATTTGTGAAATGAAACAGTCTCCGTTAATAGCATAACCAGCCATTTTAATTTTGTTGAAGTGTTCTTCTAATTCTTTTGCGCTAATCAAGTTATGACTATCCTTTTGCACCGGCCACTCTATAAAGCTTCTACATACTGTAATATTCTTATAAACCTGGTAGTCAACTTGGCAGTTGGGTATCTCAATTTCCGTCAAGAACCCTAGATCATTCGGAAAAGGTAAGCCATAGTTCCTCTTTTCAACTCTAAAACAATAACGAAAAGAACCAAGATTAGCTATAATCTCAGGCGCTTTATGAGAAAAACCGACTAAAGTTAACGGATGATGATAATAATAGAGCTGCTTAAACTCAAGTATTCTAATCTTCTTTCCAGAGGAATAGCTTTGGAAAATATGTAAAAAATCCTCTATGTTAGCAATCTTGCTTTCTAACCACTTTCTTTCCTCTTTAAGGGAGATGAGACTTAGCTCTAACTCTTTTTGCTGTGTTAACACCCCATCTAATCCCAACGAAGTCATGCTTTTTAACGAAATACCTAAGCTATTAAATTGTTTAATTAGAATAATCGCATAACTATCGAGAGGAGTAAACTCCCGATAACCATTATCAAGCCTTTTTGGGGTAATCAACCCCAGCTTCTCATAATGCCGAATCATATCTGCTGAAACGCCTGTCAAATCACTCACTTCTGCAATCCTCATAACAAATTCCTCCCTAAATATGAATACGAAGATGTGAAAACTTTTTCCTTGACCTTGGAACTATTCCATAGTTTAGATTATAAACTAACAAGATAATATCTTGAAAAATTTCTTTTAACAAAACAATTAACATGAGGAGGCGCTATGAAAAAGAAGAGTTTAATCATCACTGTACTACTAACTACACTTCTGCTTTTATTTGCTTGTGGAGCAGAGAACCAGGAAACCCAAACAGATAGTAACCTACAGACAGATGTTGAATCATCCGAAAGTGTATTATCAGTAGAATCTATAGAGGAAAGTTCAACTGGTGCTGATGGATCAAGTTCTACCGATAACAGTCAAGAAAATGCAGACCTTGAAAAAATGGCAAACTTGGCTGATGGTAGTTATCAAGCGAGTGCTTGGAGCTTTGGAACGACAAAACCTTTAACGGTAAATGTAGAGATTAAAGACAATCGAATCGTAAGTATCGAAGTAGTGGATAGCTCTGATACTGATATCATCCTCAACACCGCTATAGAAAATCTCATCCCGTCTATGGTGGATCACCAATCAGTTCGTATAGATAATACTAGCGGTGCTACATATTCTTCCAATGCTATAAAACTAGCCACTACAGATACACTTAAGCAGGCATTGAAAGCTGCAGGTTCCGACACTGAAGATCTTAGTGCATTTCAAACAAAAGTTGAAAAATCAACAGTGGAGGAAGTAATCGACACCGATGTATTAGTTGTCGGTTTAGGTGGATCTGGGATGGCAACAGCCACTCGTCTTGCTGAGGATCTTTATGTAGGATATGGTGAAGATGCCTCCAAGGTCAATATCCTCGGCATTGATAAGGCGGCTAAATATGGTGGCACCTCTGTCACCACCTCTTCACCTATGACGATTAATCCCCCATCATTTGTTGAGCAGAACGGTGGTGAAGAATACGTCAACGCAGAGGAATTAAAACAAGATTGGATGCTCTACACCGAAGGTGATGCGAAAGAATGGGCTATAGATTACATGATGGAGCAATCAGGTCCAACCCTAGATTGGCTCATCAGTCAAGGCTTTGTCTTTGGGGAGCCTGTTCAAGGTTTAAGCGACCCTTATCTTATCTGTTCTTTCTACGGCGGCTCATTATTCTATCCGAAGTCTATCGTCCAAACCTATTTCGATTCGATGATGGACAATTATATTGCTAATGGTGGAGAGTACATGCTCAACGTAGAAGCAACTGAGCTTATACAAGATGATCAAGAAAAAGTAATTGGAGTGAAAGCGGAAGCTTCTAATGGTACTCAATATACGATTTATGCCGATTATGTTGTACTTGCAACTGGTGGCTTTGCTGGAAACGGAAAAATGCAAGATGAATACCTCTCTAATGAATACTATAACTTAGCAGGTGGTGGTGCTCACAATGTATATGGAATGATGCAGAATGATGGCAAAATGATTCAAGACGCTATCAACAAAGGAGCCGGAACCTATAACATTGGTATGCCACCAGTCAGTCATATAGGTGGCGCCTATAAAATCATGCATGAATTTCCTGTAGAAATTGTTCAAGAAGCAACCGAAACTTCACCAGAAATTACTCAGTCCTTAAATGATGTTCCTATGATGATGGCTGTCGCTCCTAATTCCCTTGCCGTAAATCGTCAAGGTGTACGCTTTACTGATGAAACAACTCTGCAAGCTTATGGCAACTGGCAATCAGGTGCATACTACTTTACCATCTGGTCAGATGAGCAGATTCAAAAGATCCAAAATGAAGGTCTATCTTTTGATACGATTGGAATTTTTATCAACCAAGGTGGGTGGCCCTCAAAACAACCAATCCCTGAAATCCGTGAAATTCTAGATAAAGGGATTGACATGGATTATATCTATAAAGCTGATACCATAGAGGAACTCGCTCAGCTTATCGAAGTTGATCCATCAACGCTTAGTGAAACGGTAACCAACTATAATCAGTACGTAGAAACACGAACGAATCCTATAGATGGTATTACAAAGGGTGATACAGTCTATGACATCGGAGGAAATCCTATCGCTGGAGATTATGATACTTTCGAAAGAATAGATACCGAAGGGCCTTTTTATGCAATTAAAGGGTCTCCATGGATATATTCTACAACTGCTGCTTTAGATATCGATGAAAATTTCCAAGTTCTTGATACTAACCAAGAACCAATTGAAGGACTGTATGCCGTTGGAACTGATTCTCTTGGGGTGCTGTTTACAGAGAAGAAAGAATATGTCACCTATGGTGGTGCTGACCAGGGTTGGGCTTTTACTTCTGGTTATATTCTGGGCGAAAAAATTGCTGATCAGATATTAGAAGATTAACTCTGCTGACAGTTTTCGTATCAAAAAAATGCCCACGAGCGAAATCCGCAGACGCAAAGCGTCGAGGACCTAGCGAGTGGGCATTTTTTTGCCTTGTATTTTTTACAGATATAAAACACGATCCCGGTCACCCACTAGATCC
>CAYMYX010000057.1:7336-7573 GCA_964394795.1 uncultured Peptoniphilaceae bacterium | reverse complement strand
GGTAAGAGCACCCGTTACTTCAACATCAACATTACATTCCACGGTCTTAAAAATCTCTGGATAAAGAAGGACTGCTATTGCACAAGGGTCATGAAGGGTGCAGCCCGGAAAGCCTTCAACTTCATAGTGGTATTTACTAAAGTAGTCGATGAGCTCTGCTGCAAAAATTGAGATAGTATCTCCCTGTGCTCGAAGGACTTCATTTTCTTCACGCGTAACATATGCCTTTTGTGTGAC
>CAYMYX010000057.1:0-7326 GCA_964394795.1 uncultured Peptoniphilaceae bacterium | reverse complement strand
ATGATCACATGGACATCCGAATTGAACACTTTTTTAGCAGCTTCTGGGTCTGCAAAAATGTTATATTCAGCTGCTGGTGTCCAGTTTCCAACTCGCCCCCCTCCCATGATGGAAATGGCATCGATTTTTTCAATAAGATCGGGACGGATAATTAATAGCTCCGCAATATTTGTCAGAGGTCCAATAGCGACAATGGTAATCTTTTCTTCGCTCTCATCAAGAAGCTTAATTAGGAGTTCTAGTCCTGTTAGTTCATGGAGGTCAAAACCATTATCGGGTAGTTTAGGACCTTCTAATCCAGATTCTCCATGGACAAGTTTTCCACCAATAACCAGGGGTCTTAGAATCGGTTCTTTAGCTCCCATGGCAACGGGAATGTAAAAGCGCTCAGCCATGGTAAGCACTTTGAAGGCATTATTTGTTACCATTTCGATCGACTGGTTACCAGCTACAGTGGTAACACCAAGCACATCAAGTCGTTCATCAGAAAGTGCCCATAGTAGTGCTAATGCATCATCATGGCCTGGATCACAGTCGATAATAATGTTTCTTTTTTTCATTTTTTCCCTCCTTGATCAGTTGTTAACTGGACCTTGATCCATCAATGATCTCTTCTTGATTTCAGCTTGTTGTTTGCGTCTAATTGAGTAGAGAACAAGACCAAGTATTGTCGCAACGTAAGGTAGCATCTGAACAAGCTCCGCTGGAATCGTCGTAAGTTGAAGTGAGTAAGACAGAGCTTCTGCTACCGCAAAGAGAATAGATGAAAGAACTGCCCCAATAGGGGTAGAATTACCCATTGCATCTGCTGCTAAGGCGATAAAGCCTCGACCTGCTGTCATGTTTTTCGAGAACCATGTTACATAACCCATGGACATAAACGCTCCCGCAAGTCCGCCAAATACTCCACTTAGCATTAGAGCAATGTACCGAGTCTTAATGAGACTCACTCCTACGGATGATAGAGCTACCGGAGCTTTACCGGCTGAACGTATACGCATGCCTAGATTGGTCCTGTAGAGTAAGACCCAAGTAAGGAAAATCATAACTATTGTTAGGTAAGAGATGATATTGTGGTTTGAGAATATCGTTCCAATCACAGGGATATCTTTAATGATAGGCAATTCGATATTGGGCAGTCTTCCTGAATCAAGTGCTAAGGTAGTTCCCTTGTCTTTAACCACAGCGTACATAAAGAAAACCGTTCCACCTATCGCCATCGAGTTAAAGGCAATACAAGTAAGTACACTATCTGCTTTCAAGCTCATGGAAACATAACCAATTAAGAATGAACAGATAACCCCTGTTAATAGGGCAATCAATAGCCCAAACCAAGGGCCAAAACCAAAGGCACTACCAAAGACGGCTGTCATGGCCGATACGAGCATGACACCTTCCATTCCGATGTTCGTAATGCCAGCATTGGATGTAATTACGATCCCAAGAGCTGCCAAAATTAGAGGAGTAGCCACTCGTATGACCGAATAGAAAAAAGAGGGATCAATGATTGTTTGAAGGATATTATCCATGGAGAACCTCCGTTTTCTTTGTCTCTTCTTTAGAGAGCTTGGTAATCTGTTTATGTTCATAGTGAGAAAGAAATGCCTCTGCTGCCACTAACACAATGACCAAAGCCTCGATAATTGCCACAATTTCTGCTGCAACATCGGACTGTCGATACATGTAGTCAGCGCCAATGCGAATATAAGAGACAGCAAAAGCTGCAATTGGAATGAAAGCTGGGTTTCTTCTGGCTAGGATGTTTAATACCACCCCATCAAAGCCAAAGCCTGGTAAGGTCGACCATTGGAATCTCGTGTACATTCCAATCATCTCAGTAGCCCCACCTACTCCACCGATAAATCCACCCACTAATTGAGAGGACATGATAATGCCAGCGCTTCCGATTCCTGCATACTCGCCAAACTTTAAGTTTGAACCGATGACTCTTAGTTTATAACCCCATTTGGTTTTATAGACGAGGAAGTAAATAATGGCTACAAACGCTAACATAATAAAGAGACCATAGTGGAGTCTTGATCTAGGAATAATTCTCCCTAAATTAACATGCTCTTGGAAAAGAAAAGACGCATGATAAGCTGAATCAGGGTCTTTAATCGTCTGATTAAAGATAAATGTTCCCAAATAGAGCATGACGTAGTTTAGCATGAGAGAAACTACGAGCTCTGACGCTTGCCATTTGACTTTCAAAAACCCGGGGATTGCACAGATAAACCCTCCGACAAGGCCAGCAACTACCATAGCAGCAATGATGACGATGAGCGAAGGCCCAGGCATGTTGATTGCTATGATCGCTGCCATTAAAGCGCCCATGAAAAAACCACCTTCAACTGCTAAGTTAAATTGATTGGCTTTAAACATAATGCAGATGCCAAGTCCTGTAAACGTTAAGGGTATTGCCATTTCAATGACTGTTGAAAATCTTCTCACCGTAGTTAGAGGGCCGATAAAGAGATCCCTTATCGCCTGAAAAGGAGTGGCTGAAGTAAAACCCATGATAAGCAGTGAAATAGCAAGAGCAATGACCACAGCGACTACAAAGCGAATAATTCCGAAACGTTGTTTGAATTGTTCTACCTTGCTTTTTCTTCGAATAATTTTTTCTGTCCTCTTCATCATTCTATGCTCCCTTTTCCACAACTTGGGACTTAACACCTAGCATGTAGTAACCGAGTTCTTCTTCAGTGAGATTCCTAGTATCCTCAAAATAAGCATTTATTCTTCCGTTATACAAAACAATGCAAGCATCAGATAATTCTAGGATCTCATTGAGATCTGCAGAGATGAGAAGAACTGCTACATTTTGCTCTCGCAGTTGAACTAGCTTGTTGCGAATAAGTTCTGAAGCTCCCGCATCGATTCCCCGAGTAGGCTGCTCTGCGATGACAATTTTGACATCATCAGTCAGTTCTCTAGCCGCAACGACCTTTTGAATATTTCCACCTGAGAGCATGTCAACATGTTGCTCAGACGAGGTGCAGACAATATTAAAATTCTCGATAGCTTCTTCACTCTCTTTACGGATTTTTTGCTCATCGAGTAAAAAATTATTCTTCAAATAGCGATTGATTTTATCAGCTATAAGATTTTCTGCAATACTTAAGCTTGGTGCACAACCCACAGTCATTCGGTCCTCTGGGATATAAGTAATATGATGTTTTCTAAAGTTTCTAGGTGACCAATCTTCAATTTTATGATCACGAATGTACACGTCGCCAGATAACGGTGTTAGCAGTCCAGCCAAAATAGCGGCAAGTTCTGCCTGCCCATTGCCCTCGACCCCTGCCACACTTAGGATTTGGCCCTCTCGCAATTCAAGGGAGACATCCTGGAGCATTCTCTTTCCTAACTTATTTGTGTAATTGAGTTTGTCTGTCCGTAACACAACGTCTCCAGGTGTCTTGTCAGGCTTCGTAATTTCTAATACGACATCTCGACCCACCATCAAATTGGAGATTTCCTGAGGAGATGTCTCTGAGATATTTAAGGTGCAAACAGTTGTACCATGTCTCATGATCGTTACTCGATCACATATTTCCATAATCTCATGCAGTTTATGCGAGATAAAGATAATCGTATGTCCTTGCTCTTTCAATGCTTTTAATTCTTTAAAAAGCACCAGTGTTTCCTGCGGTGTTAGAACTGCTGTTGGCTCGTCAAGGATTAAAATCTCAGCACCGCGCACCAAGGCTTTTAAAATCTCTGTTTCTTGTTTTATGCCAACACTCACGTCTTCTACTTTTTGCTTGACATCGATGTCAAAGTGATATTTAGCAGCTACATCCTGAGCAATTCTATGCATCTTTCCTTGTTCTAAAAGCAGACCGAATTTCGTAGGCTCAGAACCTAGGACTATATTTTCCGCAATAGAAAGGCTGTCCACCAACATAAAATGTTGGTGGACCATACCTATGCCCAGATCGATTGCTTTGCGGGAGCTGTCAATATGTACTTCTTCGCCTCTTAGAAGGATAGTCCCCTCTTCTGGAGTCTCTATGCCGAACAAAATCTTCATGAGGGTGGATTTTCCAGCTCCATTTTCACCAATGAGAGCATGAATTTCACCCTTTTTTATTTCCATATTGACGTTACGATTGGCTACTACACCATTCGGATATACTTTTAAAATATTCGATAGTTCTAGAATGGTATTATTTTTCATCATGTACTCCGCACTATACTAAGACCTAAGGCTTAACAGTGTTTCTCATATTGTTTAATTCGTCGTTAGACATACCGATGGCAGATTTCACCTCAATAGTTTGGTCAATAACTTGTTGTGTTACTTCGTCAATTTTTGACTTTTGTTCATCTGTAAATGCGTTTTCAAAGACATCATTTCGAGCTAATCCAACGCCCCCTTCTGCAATACCAAGACTTTCTGCAGTACCCCATGGGAGTTCGCCGTTTTGATCTTTTTCAATGGCACGGAAGATCGCGTCACCTACATTCTTAACCATAGAAGTCACAATATGGTCAGCTGTGGTTTGATCCCCATTTTCTGCATAAGCAGAGGATTGGTCTGAGTCAACACCGATGATTTTTTTGTCTTGTTCAACAGCTGCTTCAATGGAGCCCAGCCCAGTTGGTCCCGCTGCTGCAAAAACAACCTCAGCACCTTGGTTAAATTGTAGGATTCCATGTTCTTTACCTTTAGCTGGGTCATAATAATCATTGGTGTAAGTGCTAATAACTTTAATGTCAGGATTAATGCTTTGAGCACCTTGAATGTATCCAACTAGGAAGTCATTAATAGGAGGTATGTCCATACCACCAATAAAACCAATCACTCCATCTGGCGCAGATAAAGCAGCTGCAACACCAGCTAGGAAAGATCCTTCGTTTTGCTTAAAGGTCGCACAATAGACATTGGATAAGTCAGCAGCTTCAAAATCTACTGCATTGTCAATGAGGAGGAATTTTTTCTCTGGGTAATCAGGTGCAAGTTTTTGCGTAGGTTCTACCATAGAAGGAGATACAGCGATGACATAATCTGCTTCTTCATCTGCTGCATCAGCTAAAGCTGGTTCCCACTTGGATTCGTCGGCGCCAGTTTCGATGACTTGAATCTCCATACCGAGTTCATCTCTTAATCGTTCCATCCCTCTATTAGCAGAGTCAAAGAAACCGAGGTCTCCTAAGTTACCATTGACAATAAGGATCGCTTTCTTACCAGTAGCATCGTCACTACCAGTAGTTGCTTGGTTGTCGTCGCTTTGATTCGCAGTATCTTGCCCACAGGCTACTAGCGAGAATACTAATACTGTCATTAGTAATAGTGAAACTATTTTTTTCATCATGATTTTTCTCCTTTTTTTGCTTTTTCAACTTCTTGGTACGTGGGGATGCTCATCGAAGCCCCCTTCCGTGTTATTGCAATCGAACTAGCGATCGTTGCCAAAGTTAGTGCTTCTTTTTGAGACTTTCCCTTCAAGCGCTCCGCCAGATAATACCCAGTAAAGGTATCTCCAGCCCCTGTGGTATCGACCACATCCACTGTCTTGGCGGGGACTTGCACAAAGTCTTCTTCCGATATGTAGCAGGAACCCTTATCACCGAGGGTGACGACAAATTCTGCTTCTGGGTATCTTATCAGTAGTTTCTCTCTTAAGAGTGAAAGGTCTTCTCCATCATATCCACTGATACTTTGTGCTTCAGAGACATTTAAAATGAAGACATCTACCAAGGAAAGATCTGTTTCCAGAAGTGCTTTATTAACCGGCGATGGGTTGAGTACTACTGATAGGCCCTTATGAGCGGCCTTCTGCATGGCGTACTCGACATGTGATACTTCGTTTTGAAGTAAAAGATAATCCCCTTTAGAAAAATGTTCCAGTGCCTCATCAATGAGTTTCTTATCAACCAACATGTTCGAGCCACCCCAAACGATGATATTGTTTTCTCCCTTATCATCTACTTGGATAATCGCATGTCCTGTGGGTTCATTCACCGTTCTCACTAGATCCACATTGACTTGATTTTCTTCTAGAGTTCTTCGAAGACCGTCCCCGTCTGATCCGATGTAACCGCAGTGGAAAACCTGAGCACCTGCTCTAGCTAGCGACACTGACTGGTTTAGACCCTTGCCCCCTTCAAACTCTTCATAAGAAAGAGCAGACATTGTTTCACCAGGGCTAACAAAGTGATGGACCCTATAGGTCCTATCAATATTGAGCGAGCCAATATTTAGGACTTTTTTTTCCAATCGAACCTCCTTTCATTTTTATTTTTGACGATTAATATTCTTGACACTGTCCTTTTCGACAAATGTCGGTGTAATTATTAATTCATCTGAGCGTTCTTCTTTATTGAGAATCTTATTGAGTACGTTGAAACCCTCCACTCCAATTCTATGGGCGTGTTGGTCCACGGTCGTGAGCCTAGGACTTAGAAAATCTCCAGTACTAATATTGTCATAACCAACCACAGAGATATCATCAGGAATTGCGTACCCCATCTCTTTTAAGCGCTTGATCGTTCCCATAGCCATGAGATCATTTAAAGCAAATACCGCTGTGAAGTCTAATCCATCAAGAAACTTAGCGGCCTTATATCCTCCCTCGATGGTATAATCACCTACTAATATATGATCTTCTGAAAGTTGACAATTAGCAGCTTTTAAGGCATTTTTAAATCCGCTGAGCCGTCGTATTGAGTTTAAGGACTCTTCAGGGCCTGTGATACAAGCAAACTTTCTATGACCCATTTCTAAAAGATACTCACCAACTTTCCTACCTCCCAACTCATTGTCAGCTTTGACAATGCTTCCAATACCACTGAGGTCATAGGATTCATCCAGAAGGACATAATCTAGATTCATTGCTTTAAGGAGCTCTTCTCTTAAGTGGTCAAATTTACGGGAAACAATAAGTGCTCCGGCAAAGTACCCACTTTTAAATATTCGGCGGATATTTTCTACTTCATGTGCATCTGTAGGAAGTGTGATTGAAGAGAGCATATACCCTTCAGTTATTGCAGCTCGAGCTGCTCCTTGCGCGATTTCTGAATAAAAGGCATTGGTTATATCTGGTATAAGTAGCGCGATCAGATTACTTCCCTTGCCTTTTAAAGCTTGCGCCTGAATGTTTGGCGTATAGTCTAAGTCATTCGCAATAGAAAGAACTGACTCGATAGTCGCACGACTTATTCTCTCGGTCTTTTGATTCAATATCATGGATACCGTCGCAGTAGAGACCCCTGCTTTTTCAGCGATATCCTTCAATCTTGGTCTCATGTATTCCTCCGCTGGAACAATCCAAGTTACAATCTAAATTTGCTTAATCGTTTAAGCATTTTTTATTAACT
>CAYMYX010000056.1:4189-7826 GCA_964394795.1 uncultured Peptoniphilaceae bacterium | reverse complement strand
GTTCGCTGTGACCTTTGCCCCCACTATTGCTCATTAAAGAAAGGGGCAACGGGATACTGCCGAGCACGGAAAAATGAAGGTGGACAAATTGTTTCCCTAACCTATGGAAAATGGACGGCAATCAGCCTCGACCCCATCGAAAAGAAACCTCTCGCCTACTATTATCCAGGGACCAAGATTCTATCCCTTGGTACTTTTGGTTGTAATATGGCCTGCCCCTTCTGTCAAAATAACGAAATCTCTAGGGCGACGATCGATAGCGCACGTTTCATCGAAATGTCTCCTGAAGAAGTTGTACAACTGGCGCTCCAAGAACGTTCTCGCGGCAATATTGGCATTGCTTTCACTTATAATGAGCCGCTCATTAATTATGAGTGCGTCATGGAAACTGCTCAGTTGGCCAAGGAAGCTGGTTTGATTACCGTTATGGTCAGTGCCGGGCAAATCAATCCAGATTATCTGGAGCCCCTGCTCCCGTACATCGATGCATGGAATATTGATTTAAAAAGTTTTTCCAAATTTGCGTATCGAGAATTAGGTGGAGATTTATACACTACGTTGAAGACCATAAGGATGGCCCATGAAGCTGCCCATGTTGAGATTACCACCCTTGTCGTCCCTGGAATTTCCGACGATTTGGAGAAGTTTCAGGAACAGGTCAATTATTTGGCGGACTTAGATCCTAATGTCCCGCTTCACCTCACTAGTTATTTCCCTTGTTATGAATATCTAGAACCAGCGACGGATATTGGATTGATGAAGCAGATGGAGGAGATGGCGAGGGAGAAGTTGACGAGGGTAAAGTTGGGGAATGTTAGATAATTTCAATTTATAGAAAAACTGGAAGGTTAGCAGATAAACGCTAACCTTCCAGTTTTGTTATTTTGACTCTAGTTTCTTCTCCGTAACCTCACTCACTTCCCCATCCAAAATCTGAATGACCCGATCGCAGTAGTCCAACATGCGCTCGTCGTGAGTAACCATGACTACGGACGTGCCTTCCTCGCGGGAGATGGACTGGAGAACCTCGACTATCTTCACCGCTTTTTCGGTATCTAAACTAGCGGTGGGTTCATCGGCTAGCAGAAGTTTAGGTTTCAAGAGGATGGCCAAGCCGATTGCCGCTCTTGCCCGTTCACCACCGGATATATCTTCGGGATACTTGTCGCCAATGTGAGTGATGGAGAGCAAATCTAGGACGTGGTCGATTCTTTCCTTAACTTCATCTTTGTTTTGTTTCTGCATCTTCAACTGATACTGTTCACGCACGGTTAAGAATGGAATCAGATTGGATCCTTGAAGGACAAAGCCAATTCCCTTGAAACGTAAGTCTGACCGCTCGTTTTCCGACATCTCATAAACATCCTCACCATTGATGCTTAGGGACCCTTCTGTAGGTTGCTGCAAGGCACCCACGATGGTAAGGAAGGTCGACTTGCCGGACCCACTGGGTCCGATGACAGCCGTAAATTCATTCTCCTTGATTTGGAGGTTCGTCTCCTTCAACGCAACGACAGTTTCCTCGCCATCCGTAAATTCTTTACAAACATTCTTTAATTCAATCATAGGTCCTCCTAAATCGCATCAAGGGGGTCAATCTTCAGGATAGTGCGAACGGAGAACAGCGCACCAATCAATGAACATAGAATCGAGAACGCCGTCACGATGGCGTAAATCTCAACCGAAACCGCCAGCGGTACACTCTTCTCCAAGAAGTAAATGGAGATAAGCGTGAGGATTAACCCAATGGCATAGCCCAAAATCGTCAGCAGTAACGTCTGGTAGATAACCGACTTAACTACAACTGAATTCCGGTAACCTTGAATCTTCAACACACCGAAGATGGGTTTCTTCTGCATGGTCAGGATATACATAAAAATGCCGATGATGATGGACGAGATTATGGCTAATGAAATAATCATCAGTCCGAAGGTCAGAATTTGGGCCATATACCCCGGTATACTATTGATGAACTCATCCATGGTGATGAACTCGAGCCCATTATCAGCGAGTTTACTTTTATCTACATCACCATTGACAACCACGCCGGAAACTCGAGTCGGCATGTTGGGCGTTGGGCCAGTAACGGCATCCGCGTTATCTCCAGATGGAGAGAATATCATCATGGCCTGGGAGGCCATATCCCTACTCACATACGCCACAGGAATCGTATTGTAGTTGGAATTTTCGGTAAATCCAACGACTTTAAATTCTCGATTGGTGGTGGCCATCTTCAGGGTATCCCCTACCTTGATATCCACCTGATCTTTCAAGTTGTTGGAAACAGTTATCTCGTCATCTGCTTCCACTTCCCGCCCTTCAACAATCGGTGGCGTTAAGTTGTTGTTTTCTTTTGTCACGCCCATGAAGACGAGTTCAATCAATTCGTCACTATTTTCAGAATCGTTTAAGAAAACCGAGGTCGTTGCCAAATTGATGGAATTCGCCGTATCAATATTTAAGTCATTTAGCTTTTTCTCATCGATGGTCGACGCATAGATATTCTTGTTTGCCGTCTCGTTGAGGATGACCCCATCAGCATGCCAATAATCTACAGCAGTTTTATTGAGTTCCGCCAAGCCGAAAGCCAAACCCGACAGGAAATAGATGAGATAGGCAATCAATGCCGTGACTAGGATTATCATAGTGAAGCGAAGTTTTTCTTTTTTAATTTCTTTCAGTGCCAGAAACATGTAGGCCTCCTAACTTATCACCTGATAAATTATATCATAAGGTCTAGCTCTTGGATAGCTTTTACTCATTGTATTTGCGGGGAGGCTAATATAAAATGAAAGCAGAAAGAGGGTGACTATGCGAAATCGAATTCTTGAGTTAGCGACGGACCTGTTCATGAGACAGGGCTACAAGCAAACTTCGACCAGACAAATAGCAAAGATTCTGAATATCACCCAGCCTGCCCTCTACTTTCATTATCGGAACAAGGAAGATCTCTACGTCGAGGTAATCCTTAACTTCGCCGAGCAAATTGGGGAAGAGTTTCGAACGATTTTAGATAAGGACGAATCCGTCGAAGGCACTTTATTGGATATGGCCACCGTACTAAAAGTTAAACACCCACTAAATTTTCTGATGATGCTCCACGACCTGAAGCACGAGTTATCACCCGATGCGCAGCAAAAGATTTACCGAGTTTGGTTAGATAATTTCTATCAGCCTTTTGATATGGTTTTTGAGCGGATGGCCCCCCAACTTGTCGAAGGCTATCAAGCAAGTGATGTCACCAAGCACTTTCTTCGTGTTATTCAAAGTTATGTTTCCAATGAAGAACAGTACCTCTATGAGACGCCTCTTGAACTTAAGCAGATTATCGACATCTTTATTCGTGGCGTAATGATGAATTGAGAGCTTACATTGTTTTTAATAATTCATCAGATAGCGGGATCGGAAGGTCCTGCTTTTTTTTGTGGTGTATTGGTGACTGGTGTATGGCCCATTTGGTGGTCCATGGAGTCGTCGTAGGTGGTGACTGGTGTATGGCCTAATTTAGTGGGTTATAGGGTCGCCGTAGCACGAAAATAATACATAAATAAGAAAAAACGAAATATGTTTTACTATTGAAAAGGCCAAATTAAAACATAATTCAATAATATGAAAATATGTTTTAACTCTCTATCTC
>CAYMYX010000056.1:0-4089 GCA_964394795.1 uncultured Peptoniphilaceae bacterium | reverse complement strand
ATGTTTTAACTCCCCAGATCGATAGGTAAGACATAATATGAGAATACGAAATGATGTATTAGGGTGCAGTAGACATAAACCAAAATCTAGTATAACTATTGATATCTAGCCCATATAGAATCTATAAAGAAGCGAGCAGTTGCCTGCTCGCCTCAATAGTCTTAGTTTTACCCAAACCGGTTCAATCCATATATCAAAAAACGGCCGATAAAACGAACGATTATACTATCGTTCGAAATATCGGCCGCAATTTATTTATATCGTCACAAACCCAATAACCAACACGCCCAAAACAATCAATGGCGCCGGCAACTTCTTCGACAACAACAAGATAACAGTAACTGTCAAAACCAGAATATTATCCCAAGCAAAACCGCTCTTCTGCATCAGAACTAATGCAGCCGTTGCAATCAAGCCGCAAGCCACAGCCGTGATACCTCGCAGAGATACCTTGATTCCTCGAATCTTCTTCAGATTCTCCCAAATTGGATAGACGAAGAAAATGAGGAGGACGCCTGGGAGGAAGATGGCGATGCCACCGGCCATGGCCCCCAAAATTTGGACGAGGGGTCCGAAACCGCGAGCTGCCATTCCGCCTGCGTAGGCGCTGAAACTGAACATGGGACCGGGAAGCCCCTGGACTAGACCGAAGCCGGTCAGGAATTCTTGGTTGGTCATGTACTGGTTCACTTCAACCAGTTCCGTATGCATCATGGGAACGACAACCTGGCCACCGCCGATGACTAGATAACCATAGCGATAAAAGTTCTCAAAAATATGGACGATGCGGTTGTCCCAGAGGATCGATAGTAGCAAGCCGCCAAGAGCGAAGACGGCAAAGGCAATGAGGTACTTCCATGGTGGGTTAAGTGTTACGTGATTCCACAGGTCCTTCTCCCCCGAAGTCAGGATGCTGATGAAGCCACCGATTAGGAGGACCAGTGGAAAAATCCAAGGTTCTCGAATGAAGTAGGTGGTCACCGCGCCAAGCAAGAACAAGAGCAGAGTGAGCTGGTCCTTGATTACCTTTCGACCGATGCGATAGGCCGCAACAACGATGAAACCAACGGCCATAGGACCAATATACCGCAATCCGTCTTGGGAAATATTCAGTCGTTCAAAGAACTGACTGAGGAAGGAAAGTAAGGTCATGAAGACCAATACAGGTAGAGCCCACACGAGCATGGTGAGGAGGGCTAGCTTGGGCCCTCCAATCTTGTGGCCTATTGCGATAATCGTTTGAGTGCTACTGGGACCAGGTAAGATACCGGTGAGGGCGATCAGTTCAACCAATTCTTCTTCGGTGAGGTATTTCTTCTTGATCACCATCTGTTCGGTGAACACGCCATAGTGAGCTTCGGGCCCCCCGTAGGAACCCAGTGAACATATGAAAACATCCTTGAGAAAAGTGCGCCAAGTGGTGTTGTTCATCGTATTTCTCCTTATATAAAATATAGGTCCCTTATACCCTGATATTGTAACATCATCCTGTTTGAATTATTAACAAAAGAGTATAAAACAAATGACTAAATGATACTGAATTGAACTAATTCGAAAAAGGAGGTTATATGAGGTTAGAAGGAAAAAATATCTTAATTACTGGCGCTTCGTCGGGCATGGGAAATGCAATGGCAAAGCTATTCGCAAGCGAAGGCGCTAATGTCCTAGCGGTTGCGAGAAGAAAAGAAAGATTAGAAGAGCTTAAGGAAGGTTGCAAAGACGCACCTGGCAAAATTGAAATTTTCTCAGGCGATGTCAGCAAAAAAGAAGACGTTGACGCAATGATTGATGAGATTGTGAAAGTCTTCGGTAGCTTGGATGTTCTCGTGAACAACGCAGGCGTCATGGACAACATGGCCGGCGTTGGCGAATTTGAAGAAGCCACGTATGAGAAGGTAATGGGGATCAACGTGTATGGCCCACTTCTAACCATGAGAAAAGCAATCCAAGTCTTCAAAGAGCAAGGCAATGGCGGAAACATCATCAACCTAGCATCAATTGGGGCCATGCGCGCAGCAGCCGGCGTTGTCTATTCCGCTTCAAAGGCAGCAGTTGTGGCCATGACCAAGAACACCGCCTACATGTATCAACCAGACAACATTCGTGTTAATGCAATCGCACCAGGCGGTATCGCAACTGAGATTGGCACGTCAATGGGTCAACCTAACATGGCTGGCTACGGTAGATTGGAAAGAACAATCGGACTAGCTCCAGAGCCCGGACAACCAGAAGATATTGCAAAAGCAGCTTTATTCCTAGCGTCTGATGATTCGTCTTACATCAGTGGCGATGTCTTAGTTGTTGATGGTGGATGGATTACGAACTAGATTCCAGAATTGAATATATTGTCTTTAAATGTTAACCCCCTAAAGTTGGCTCGATTTCCAACTTTAGGGGATTCTTCGTTGTTGTGATTTTTTCCCAGTGTAACTAGAAATAAGAAAGTAAACATTATGCGCTTATTTCAAGTTCGATGTTTAAATTGAAATAACTACATCATTTGCTTCGGCTTACTCGATAGTAAATTCAATCCAGCCAGCTGCCTTCTTCTCGATAATCTCCCCTATTCCCGCTTTAACGGTGCGAACATTGCGATCATTGATAGCATCCATGTCCTGGCCTTTCAGTGCATTGGCACAGAGAGCGATATCTAAATCTTCAGCGATGAAATCGGAATAGTCTTCGGCAAAGTGGCGGACGACATCTCCTGAAAAGACGACTTCGATGTCGAGGGAATGGCCCTCGTCTTCCATATAGGTTTTTAAGTTCTTAATCTTATTATGGAGCTTGTCGATTAGCTCTAGTTTTTCGATGCGAAAGATTACTTGGTAATGCATGGTATCCTCCATTTATTCTGTAGTTCTAAACTGGTTTGCTTTTGGGAACCAATTTCGTGTCGAATTGGCAAACTTAACTAGGATGAGCATAACTGGAACTTCTGTCAAGACACCTACTATAGTAGCAAGCGTGGCCGGACTTTGAGTTCCAAACAATGCGATTGCTACAGCTACGGCTAACTCAAAAAAGTTTGAGGCACCAATCATGCCAGCAGGAGCTGCAATCTCATGAGGCAACTTCAACGCTTTGCTCGCTAGATATGCAATGAAAAAAATGAAAAAAGTTTGCAAGACTAACGGCACAGCGATCAGAATGATGTGCAGAGGATTGTTGAGAATAACATCACCTTGGAAAGAGAAGATGATAATCAAGGTCAGCAATAAGCCTATAGTTGTGACATTGTTAAACTTCGGTATAAACTCATTTTCAAAGTACGCTCCCCCATGCTTTTTCGTCACATAATTACGGGTTACAATGCCACCTACTAAAGGAATCACCACAAACAGCGCGACAGATAAAATTAGGGTATCCCAAGGAATAGTGACACCGCTAACGCCTAGTAAAATGGCAACTATTGGTGTGTAAGCTAATAGAATAATGAGATCATTGGTGGCAACTTGTACAACGGTATATGCTGCATTGCCTTTGGTTAAGTGACTCCATACAAAGACCATGGCTGTACATGGGGCTGCACCGAGGAGGATGGCCCCCGCCAAGTAACCTTTGGCGATATCTTCTGGAATCAGCGATTTGAAAATGACAAAGAAAAAGAACCAAGCGATGGCAAACATCGTAAATGGTTTAATTAACCAGTTCACGATCCATGTAACGAAGAGTCCCTTTGGATTCTTCCCTACATTTTTAATACTCTGGAAATCAACTTTGAGCATCATTGGATAGATCATCAGCCATATTAATATTGCTATTGGTATTGATACATTAGCATATTCAAAGCGTCCCAAAAAATCTGGGACTTCCGGTAGAAAATAGCCGATCAAAACGCCAATAACCATGCAAAGGATAACCCAAACGGTTAAATACTTTTCAAAAAAGCTGATGCCCTTTTCTTGTTTTTCTTTCATGTTTTCACCATACTTTCAAAAAATTTACCACTATATATATCCAATATCTGACCAGAAGTTGCAGGTGATTTCCACCTATAATCACTTTTTCAGTGAGTCATATATAGCCATCTAATTCTTTTGATCTTTCTTTGCCACTGGTATATCAAAGTGATAAACATCCTCCCGA
>CAYMYX010000055.1:0-7931 GCA_964394795.1 uncultured Peptoniphilaceae bacterium | reverse complement strand
GGGAGTGCCCAAATCTTCGATTTGGTGCACGAGTCGCTGTAGGTAGTTGCCAAATTACAAAAAAGCAGACCCTTTATGGGTCTGTTTTTTTGTATTCTGATAAGTAAATCCTCCCAGATCTGGGAGATAAGTGATGACCCAACGAAGCAAGCTCAACGAGCGCAGCTGAGTTGTCGGTCGAACTTATGCAGGGAGCACCCAAATCTTCGATTTGGTGTGCGAGTCGCTGTAGGTAGTTGGACCCGTAAGGGTCCATTTTTTTGCTTACAATCTGAAAATAAGTTAAACACGTCCGCTATATCCCATTGACGTATTATAAACGCTAATTGATAATAGAGGTAATGAATTTCATTAGTTCTAGAAATAATAGAAGTCTTTTTTATAAATCTAGAATAATAAAGGTATAGTTTTTTATCATTGAAAGAGGGTCTGCCTTATGCGTAGTCGAGAGTTTTATAAATTTTCAAAGTATTTGAAACTTATGATTGGTTATTTAGCTATTGGAATTGTGTTTACACTAACTTCATTTTCATCGTATGCAAATAGTGGAATTACTGAAGTCCCTGGCGAGTTTTATGAATTCGAAAAGGGCAGCAATTATGAGTTCCATGAGGGTGAGCCTGTTAATGAGACTGGAAAAGCTAATACCTATGGAGTGTTTGGTATAACTGGTGATATAACTACAGTAGACAATAATCTCGGTTTGCCCACCTACGAAGTGGACGGTGAAAAGTTGGAGTTTTTCTATAACTATAATTCTTCACTATTGACTGATGAAATAGATTCATGGCACCTTGTTGATGACGATAGTAAAAAAGTTGCAGACTTTGAATTAGATGCAAATATAAAGAAGGGAACTATATTAATCCAAACATCTAAAGACCAGAAAAATTGGATTACTGCCAAAATAATTAATAATGCATTTAGTGACGTACCTATTCGTTTGGATTCAATCTACTCAGCTACCGATATTCAATTAATAAACGGCAGCTACTTTAGAGTGATTGTAGTTTACCAATTAGATAAACGGATAGAAGTTGGCAATATTCCTATAATAAATCCCGATAAGTTTCAACATAAGAAAGTGGCTGAAGTTTACGAATTTTATGTCTCATCTGTTAGTGATGATAATGAAGCTGAAGATACTAATGAACCATATAAACTTGGGGAAAAGGTGAGAGTAAAAGAATTCGATGGATATAGTGGAGAAGACATCATTGATGTTAACGATCCCCATTATGGTTGGGACCTAGGAGATTTTTATATTCAGGGATATACGGATAAAACGAAGAATGCTGATGGTGATGTTATTTTTCTCAAAAACGCAGGTGATAAAGTAGCTTTATTTTTCCGTTTAGACCAGAATATCGATTCCCTAAACGGTATAGATAATCTTTTCATTAGTAGGGATACTAATGGTTTCGACCATTATTTTGAAACGCCGAAGATGGATTTGGGACGCGGTGTTTTGATTATTCGTTACACAGATCATAATAATATTGCAACTGAGCCAATCATATACACCAATTATTTAGAAGCAGATGCATCCGTTGGTGCAGATACTAAAGTGATGTTATTTGAAGAGGGAGATTATGAAGTAGCGCTCGATTACGAAATAACTAGCGATGAACTGTTTGATAAAGTAGGTCATTACCGAATATTCTTCAAATTTTCTGTCCGAAATGGAAACACAATGGTTTTTCCTTTCGATGTGAAGACTGGAGGAGAGCTAGTAAATAGCGAAATGACAGAGAATGGATTCTTCATAGATTTTGCTAAGTCCCGTTATTTGAAGATTAATGTAAAACGAGAAATTTTGACTGATGACGGAGATAGGCTGAAAGAGGATACACGTTCTAATGCGCCAGCAAAAGATGGCGAAGAATATAGAGAAGAAGGCATATATACGATTTCTGTTGATAATGAGTATACTGGTCAATCAACAGAGAAGAAGATTTATGTAGGCGATGATAAGTTACTACGTGCACATATGGTTACAGGTATGTCCATATCTGAAATTAATGGGATGGTTGATAAAGGAGCTACCATTGAGGATGATGGAAATATACGATTAGCTGAGACTAATATAGTCGATGAATCCTTAGAAAATATTGAATCAAGCGGTTCAATAAAAGAAGACTTTACATCCGAACCAAATACCAGTGAGTTAGAAGGTAATGAAACAGAATCGGAAGAGAATAATGATGAAGGCAATTCTATTCCAATGATCATGATCATAGCAGGTGGTGCTGTTATCCTGCTTTTAGTAGGTGTTGTAATGAAGTTAAAGAAAAAAAAGAATAAACAAGATGCGAATGAACATTTTGACGAAAGTGAGGATAACTCATGAGACGCGTAGTAGCCATCTGTCTAAGTTTAGTGATGGTGCTTACCGCTTGCGCTCCCTCACAAACGGAAACAAGTTCATCGGAGGTTAGTAGTTCGGAGGTAGTCAGTAGTTCCATAAATGAACCTGTAGTCATGGAACTTGTAGAATTTGAACCAGAATATGAATCTCTCAATGATTCTGAATTGCTCACTTATGTCGAAGACGCCGTATATCGGGAAGCTATTGACTCACTTGATAGCGATGAATATATCGTCGAAGACGTGGAAGCAGTCTACATTTCAAAAGAGTATTTAGAAGAATTAGCATATAATTCAAAGTCCAATATTTTCTTTGGTTATACCATAGCTGAGTTAGATGAGGTGTTTGAGGGAAAGAAATATGTCTTTACCCTGGGTGAAGACGGAACAACCGTAGTCCAAGAACAGGAAGAACTTGAAGAGTTTGATGTAGGGAAAATGCTCACAGATCTTGCAGTAGGCACAGGGATTGTATTAGTTTGTGTTACCGTAACTACTGCTGCTAGTGCGGTCGGAGCTCCAGCAGCTATCACTACTTTTTTCGCCGGTTCTGCAAAGGTCGCTAAGATACTTGCCAGTGAATCTCCTAAGATAGTTCGTGCCTTAATTTCAGCAGTAGTTCTAGGTGTTGGTTCAGGCGATGTCAATAAAGGTGTTGAATCTGGTGTGAAGAGTTTAGCTAGCGAGTACAAGTGGACCGCATTTGCTGGTAAGATTTTAGATGAAAGTAGTTCCTTAATAAATTTTCAAGATGATAAAAAGAGTGACATAAGCATGAGTGATGCTAGTCGTATTCAGAGGGACTCAAAGTGGCCATTGGATGTCATTTCTGAGATGGAGAATTATAGCGAATACGAAATCTATAAAAATGCAGGCCTAAAAACGAAAATTGTTAATGGGAAAACTGCCCTGATTCAAGATATAGATATCGCGTATCTGAGTGTACTTTCTGATGGAACAGAGATAAGCAATTTAGAAAGAATGAAAGATGGCTTGCCGCCCATTGATCCAGAAACTAACAAGCCTTACCAACTTCACCATATCGGAGAGGAAGCTGATAGTACATTAGTTATATTAAAAGAGAATCAAGAATTCGGAAATATTTCAACAGAACGTACTGAGGGAATTGAAGACGGAATTGAGAAAGAATTCTGGCAGAACTTTGCTAACATGTTTATTGAGAGCGCTGGGCTATAACAATTGAATGAACCACTCAATTAAGGGGATAATACGTAAGTACATCCCCTTTTCCATTCCTATGGAATTGCAATTAACTAGAAAGGAGTATCCAATGAAACTACAAGGCAAATACAACGAAGCCATCATCTATGGCGACCATATTGACGACATTACCGTTGACCAAGTGAACAATTTATTGGATCAACCCTTTATGGAATCGTCCACGATACGAATCATGCCCGATGCCCATGCAGGAGCAGGATCGGTTATTGGCTTTACTGCAGATATGAAGGAACAGATCGTGCCGAACTTGGTGGGTGTAGATATCGGGTGCGGTATGCTCACCGTCGAGTTGGGCGAATTGGAGATGGACTTCCAAAAGTTAGATAAGGTAATTCGAGAACACATCCCTTCGGGATTTAATGTACGAAATAAGAAGTTAGTTAGCTTTCCAGAGTTCAAGGAACTCGGCATTTATCACCAATTAGATAATGTCAGTCGGTTGGAAAAGTCATTGGCTACATTGGGTGGAGGCAACCATTTCATTGAGGTTGACGAAGATGAAGATGGTAAACGGTACCTCATTATACACAGCGGGTCCAGAAACTTTGGCCATCAGGTTGCATCCATTTACCAGAAAAAGGCAATTGAAGAAGGAAAACGAGATTCAGCTAGACGAGACATTCCAAGGGACTTGGCCTATCTGGAGGGCTACGGGGCCGAAAGTTATCTGCATGATATGAGTATCGCCCAGGATTATGCGAAGTTGAATCGCAAGCTTATGGCCCAAGTTATTATGGAGAAGACCTTTGGGCTTGATCTGGAAGATAGAGAATATTTCGAAACCGTCCATAACTATATTGAGGAAGGGACGAGGATGGTGCGAAAGGGTGCCGTATCGGCTCAAGAAGGGGAGAAGCTGTTGATACCTCTGAGCATGAAGGACGGCGCGTTGATCGCTCGGGGCAAGGGAAACAAGGACTGGAACTATTCGGCGCCCCATGGGGCGGGAAGGGTGCTGTCGAGGAAGATGGCTCGAGATATTCTTAGTTTGAAAGAGTTTGAGAAGTCGATGGAAGGGATTTTTACGACATCGGTGAATAAGGGATCCTTGGATGAGGCACCGGCGGCATATAAGCCAAAGGAGGCGATTATGGATGTCATCGAGGAGACTGCGGAGATCGAGAAACATATCAAGCCAATATATAATTTTAAGGCTTAGGGGAGGTTCCAATGTGCGGACGTTATTACATCCAAGACGATATGCTTGAAGGAATCGGGCGGATGGTAGAGAAAGTGAAGTTAGATAGCGAGGAGAAAGTTAAGACTGGTGAAATCTTTCCGACGAACGAGGTGCCCATCATTGTTGCTGAAGGGGATGATCTTGTGTTGACGAGCTATATTTGGGGATATCCCGGTTTAAAGAAAGGCCAAACTATCATCAATGCGAGAAGCGAGACGGTTCGTGAGAAGCGGACATTTAAAGCTGGTGTTGAGAGTAGGCGGGCAATAATTCCCATGTCTTACTACTTTGAATGGAACAAGGAAAAAGAAAAAATTGAATTTCATCCTAATCAGGGGGACTACCTTTTTGCTGCAGGTATTTATGATGAATTCGATGGTGAGACGAGATTTGTTATGCTCACCAGAGATGCTGTTGAAGGTATGGAGGATGTGCACCACAGGATGCCTCTTCTTTTCGAGCAAGAACAGATTGAAAGTTGGATCTGGGATGAAGGAAAACTAGGAAATTTGCTAGACTACTCTCACGAAGCTTTGAGAAGAGAATTTGATCGTCAACAGATGAGTATGGATTCACTATTAAAGAAGTAGTGATTTGTTGATAAAAGTTGCTAATACTTTGTTGAAATTCTGGCAGGAAAACGATATAATCAAGATAGGTTCCGAGTAAGATGGCCTAAAGAAAAATCCATGGCGGCTTACCAACGGGTTCTGATGGAAACAGAAGAGCCTCCCATGCTTGGAAAGGAATCGCAATTTCATTGCGTCCTGCCAGCATGCCTATTTTGTCTACGACAGGACGCGAGTCCTGTTTTTTATTGCGTAGAATAAAGGAGAACTCTATGGAACACAATGCGTATCATTACAATCTTGTCCGTATTAATTTGACGGATAGGTCAATCACAAGGGAAAATATCGATCCTGAAGAAGCAAAGAAGTATTTAGGTGGCCGTGGTCTTGGAACGAAGTGGCTCTATGACGACGGTGTAGCTAAGGTAGATCCACTTTCTGAAGAGAACAAGTTAGTCTTCATTACAGGCCCATTAACTGGAACGAACTCACCATGTGCAGGTCGTTTCATGGTCGTCAGCAAACAACCATTAAATAACCGCATTGGTTCTGCTAACTCCGGTGGTGTTTGGGGTGCGAAGTTAAAGTATTCCGGCATCGATGCATTGATCGTTGAAGGTAAAGCGGATAAACCAGTTCGACTGTTCATCGAAGATGACCACATCGAAATTATCGAAGCAGAAGAGTTATGGGGTACTACCTTACGTGAGCTTACCGGAAAATTAGAGGAAGTTCATGGAGATAAGTCTTCAACGTTGGCCATCGGACCTGCCGGCGAACACTTATCCAAGATATCCTGTATCATGAACGACGAAGACCGTGCAGCTGGCCGTGGTGGTTTGGGTGCAGTTATGGGTTCAAAAAACCTAAAGGCAATCACGGTTATTGCAACCAAGGGTGTAATTGAGCCACAAGATAAAGATGCGATGTCCAAGGCATTTAAGGAATCGATGGCTAAAATCAAAGAGAATACGGTTCTTTCAACTGGTTTGCCAACCTACGGTACCGCAATCCTTGTCAACATCATCAACGGCGTTGGTGCGCTACCAACCAACAACTGGCAACAATCTCAATTTGACGATGCCGAAGCAATCTCCGGTGAAGCGCTACACGATGAGTACTTAGTTAAGAACTACCACTGCCACCGTTGCCCAATCGGTTGCGGCCGTGTTATTGAACATGAAGGTGCTGAAGTTGGCGGTCCTGAGTATGAACCACTATGGGCATATGGATCCAACTGTGGCGTGAACGATCTCAAGGCAATCAATGAAGCAAACTATTATTGTAATGAATATGGCCTAGATGCCATCAGTGCACCATGTACGCTTGCTGCCGCAATGGAACTATATGAAAAGGGAGCAATCACTGATGCGGACTTAGAAGGTCTTCCATCACTGAAGTGGGGAGACGCTGAAGCAATCGTTGAGTGGACCAAGCTAATGGGTCAAGGCAACGGCGAACTAGCTTCATTAATGGCTGATGGTTCAGCGGCGTTGACCGAGAAGTATGGACATCCTGAGTTCTCTATGGCCTCAAAGAAACTTGAACTACCAGCATATGATGGCCGAGCAATCCAAGGTATTGGTTTGAACTATGCGACTTCCAACCGTGGTGGTTGCCATGTCCGCGGATATACCATCTCTCCAGAAATCCTTGGTTTACCAGGTCTGGCTGATCGTACGGAAATCGAAGGCAAGGGTCTCTTGGTTAAAACTTTCCAAGATTTGACAGCAGCCATCGACTCCTTAGGTCTCTGCTTATTCACTTCATTTGCCCTTGGCGCAGATGAATATACCGCACTTTATAATGCGGCAACTGGTTCCGACCTCACACCAGCCGACCTACTTCAAGCCGGCGAGCGTATCTACAACCTCGAGCGCTTATTCAACAAGGAAGCTGGCATGGAAGCAAATGAAGATAGCTTGCCAAAGCGGTTGACCGAAGAACCAATCACCAATGGCCCATCTCAAGGTATGGTCTCCAGACTAGATGAAATGCTTGGCGACTACTACAAGGAGAGAGGTTGGGAAGAAGCTTTCCCAAGCGAAGAACGATTAGAAGAACTTGGTTTAAACTAATTCTTTTCTCTTAGTGGAGAAAGTTAGATAAGAAGGTAATATGATTGACGTCCTCTTATATGCCTATTTCAGAGAAGGTCGTGGAAAGAAAGTAAGCCTTGATGAAAAGGAATTTACCACAATTCAAGAAGTTATCGACCACCTTTCGATTGAGGCAGAGGGGATAGGAATCATCCTCCTCAACGGCTTCCATAAAACTCCGGAGGCAGAGCTTCAAGATGGTGACATTGTGGCATTGTATCCACCAGTTGCGGGTGGTTGATTGGGGAGTAAGAGAATCCGCGTGCAAAGACGCTCCAGTTTAGTCCGGAGTTTTCGAGGCTGCGGAAAGATTCAAGACAAAGAGGGCTGTGTCAGAATGATTAAAAATTCTGACACAGCCCTTTCTTTTTGGGGTGATAACCTAGAGAGTTGCGATTTCCTGTTTTGGTTGGTTACCACTATGCCTTATATACCAAATCGATTTATTTTCGTTTTGGTATATAAGTTTTCACC
>CAYMYX010000054.1:1617-8086 GCA_964394795.1 uncultured Peptoniphilaceae bacterium | reverse complement strand
TTAAACATCTGGAAATTTTTGTTAGCTTAGTGGAGAGCAAGAGTTTTTCTCAGACAGCGGTAGATTTAGGTTTGTCTCAGCCAACCATCTCTTCGTCGATTAAACAGTTGGAGGAGGAGATTGATGCCCCCCTGTTTATTCGTTCAACGAGGGAAATCCATGTAACCGACCTTGGTGAAGAGTTATATAGTGATGCCAAGAAGTTAATCGAGGAAAGAGAGCGGATCAATATGAAACTGTTGAGCCGTTATCGATCTAGCTTGACTCTCGGCACATCGACAATTCCGGCAAGGAAGATTCTGCCCACCTACCTGTCTGATTTTCTGGCTGAACACGAGGATTATCGCTTCAGCATATTTGAGTCCAACTCCTTGGATATTATTGAGAAGGTAGCTAAAAATGAGTTGGATGTGGGTTTCGTGGGGATGGCCAACGACAACATCCATTGCGATTTCCATAAGATTTACGATGACCAGTTGGTGTTGATTACTGCAAACACACCTTACTATCAGGATTTGTTTAAAGACAAACCAAAGATTGACCGCTTGCTCCAAGAGCCGCTGATTCTTCGTGAAAAGGGGTCAGGGAACTTGGAGAGCTTAGACCGGTTGTTGAAGGAGAGGGGAATCAACAAGCAGAGCCTGAACATTCGGGGCTTCGTCAACAACTTGGATCTAGTCATCAATTTGGCTTCTCAGGGAGTTGCGGCTAGCGTTCTCTCTGCTTTGTCGGTTGAGGATAATGTTAAACGGGGTGACATTCTTGCCTATCCGCTGGAAGACGAGACAAGGGCGTTTTACCTCGTATGGAATAGCAACATCTATCAGAAGTCGGAAGTGAAGGCATTTATCGATTTTGTGAAAGAGCATCCGATGGAAGTTTAGGTGTCAACTGAATAGACTTTATGAAGGAGCTATACAAGAGATATTTGTATGGCTCCTTTTTATTTTATTCGCTTCGAAAATAGAGAAACTTCTCTGGTTAAATCCCTATCGGATATCAAAGCTTTAGTCACTTGCGAGGAATGTAAAAGTCAAGTATGATAATACTGGTTATCGTTTTTATAATAAAAGACAAAATAATCTAATAAATAAGGAGGGCTTATGGTTGAGAAAAAGCAAGTTGTCGTACTGACCTCTCAGGAACTGGGCAGTGGAGACGAAGAATTAGGCAAGAAGCTGATGGAGTCGTTCATTTTTACGCTACGTCAAGCGGACCAACTTCCCGAAACCATCATTTTATATAACGAAGGAGCTAAGCTCAGTGTTGCGGATACGAAGACGGCGGAAGATCTCAAGTTCTTAGAAGAAGAAGGCGTTAAGATCTTGGTCTGCGGAACCTGTGCTGATTACTACGGCATCAAAGACAACATGGGCGCTGGAGAAATTAGCAATATGGCAACAATCGTCGAAACAATGCAAAATGCAACAAAACTCATCCGCCCCTAAACTCATCTATTTTGACAGCGCAGCCACGTCCTATCTCCGACCTAAGCAGGTAGCCGACGATCTACTCTATGCTTTACACCACTTTGGAAGTCCGGGAAGAGGAGCCCATCCGGCTGCTCTTGAGGCAGGCCGCTGTCTCTTTGATACGCGGCAGAAGGTCGCCCAGTTCTTTGGGGCAAAGACTGAAAATACCGTCTTTACATCCGGGGTGACGGAAAGTCTCAATATGGTCATCGAAGGACTTTTTGATGAAGGGGACCACGTCATCACAACGGCTATCGAGCACAATGCGGTACTCAGGCCTCTTTATCACAAGCAAAGCCAAGGGCTTGAACTTAGCATCATTCCCTTAACAGACAATGGCTTGTTGGACTATGACGCCTTTGAAGATGAGATTAAAGAAAATACCAAGGCAATTATCTGCAATCATGTTTCGAATGTCTTAGGGACAAGGACCGACTTGGCTTACTTGGCAAGTTTATGCGAAAAGCACAATCTCCTCCTTATCGTCGACGGGGCCCAATCAGCGGGCTTTCTCCCAGTAAATATCGAGAAGGATAGAATAGATGTCTTCTGTTTTACGGGGCACAAGAGCTTGTATGGAATCACGGGAACCGGCGGGTTTTGCTTCAGGGATGGCGTCAACATTCCCAGTTTGAAGCGGGGTGGTAGCGGTCAGGATAGTTTTTCCAAGGACATGCCGGAAAACAGTCCGAATCGTTTGGAAGCCGGTACGAGCAATAGCCACGGCATAGCAGCCCTTCGAGCAGGAATTTCCTTCATCGAAGAGGTGGGCTTAGACAACATACATAAGAAAAAAGAAGCGCTGACCAAGCAGTTTCTTGAGGCCATCAAACAGATAAATGGGATTCGGATCTATTCCAACCACGATAAGGCAATCGGCAACTTAGTTGCCCTCAATCTTGGGCGTCTCTCCTCAGGAACACTAGCCGATTGGTTAGCCCAGGACTATAACATCTGTATTCGGCCGGGAAGCCACTGCGCCCCTCTCGTCCATGAGCATTTTGGGACGGAAAAACAGGGGATGGCCCGCTTCAGCTTCTCCTACTTCAATACGGAAGAGGAAGTGGCTACGGCGATTACCGCTTTGCAAAAGATCGCGGAAGAACTAAAGGATTGATGATGAAAGAAAAGACAGAAAAACTGATCATTACTTTCCCAACGACAACAATGGCCATGAAGATGGACAGCCTCTCCACTCCAGACCAAGGCCGCCTGATACCGTTGCCAGGGGAAATTAGCGCGGGCTGTGGCCTTTCTTGGTCGGCAGACCCTACATTGGAAGAAGACCTTCTGAAGTTTATGGAGGACAACAGCATTGAGTGGGAAGATACTTTCCACGTCGCCCTTTATTAGAAAGAGGAAGAAATGGTTCAATTAAGAACAGAGTTACCAAAGATTTTTGATGAGTTTGCTGATGCGAGAAAGACCGGTTTCTTGGCCATGAAAGAATTAAAGGACCAGGGCAAGGGAGTCGTTGGCACCTTCTGTACATATACGCCGCTGGAGATTTTCTATGCGGCTGACCTCGTTCCCGTGGGACTATGCGCAACCAGTGACGAGACCGTTGCTGAGGCAGAGAAGGACCTTCCTGCTAACCTTTGCCCATTGATTAAATCCAGCTATGGTTTTGCCGTGACCGACAAATGTCCGTACATGTACTTCTCTGATTTGGTAGTCGGCGAAACGACTTGCGACGGTAAGAAGAAGATGTATGAACTTCTTGGCAACCACAAGAACGTTCATGTTATGCAACTTCCCCAAGAGCAAAAGACCCAAGGGTCTTATGACCTATGGAGATCGGAAATTGTACGCTTAATCGACCGCGTCGAGACCGACTTCAATGTAGAGATTACGGAAGAGAAGCTAGCTGACGCTATCGAGAAGAAGAATCTGGAGAGAGCTTTAGTCAAGGAAGTTTACGAGCTCAATACCGCCCACCCACCGATGATGACCGGCCTTCACCAATTACGAGTCATGTTCGGTCAACAGTTTAAGTTCACTTGGGAAGACAAGATTAACAGCCTTCGCCAAGTCATCGATGAAACGAAAGCGGCTTACGAAGCCGGCGACCGTCCAGTATCTGAAAAAGCACCTCGTATCCTGATTACCGGTTGCCCAATGGGTGGTGCTACGGAAAAGGTTGTTGAAGCGATTGAAAACAACGGTGCTACCGTCGTTGCTTTTGAAAACTGTACCGGCGCAAAGCAGTACGACCGCCAGATTCCAACGGAAGGTAATCCTATTGATAATATCACCCGTCACTATTTGGATATCGGCTGCGCAGTAATGACTCCGGATACCAACCGCTTAGACTTATTGGATAAGCTATGTGAACAATTCCAAGTGGATGGTGTTGTGGAAATGTCCCTCCAATCTTGCCAACCTTACATGATTGAAGCAACGACGATCAAGCAACATATCATCGGCAAAGGCATCCCTTACCTCTATCTCGAAACAGACTACGGTCAAGCGGATGTTGGCCAGCTTTCCACCAGAGCAGGCGCTTTCATCGAGATGCTGTAAACATGACAAGTTATACCATCGGAGTGGATTGTGGTTCTTCGGCGACCAAAGCTGTCCTGATGGCGGACAAAGAACTCTTGGCAAAAGCGGTTGTTCCAACCAGTTGGAGTCCTAAGGAAACCGTCCATTCCATTATTCAAAATCTGAAAGATCAGGTTGACGTGGACTGGGAGAAGGAAGAGGCTAAGGTAATCGTCACGGGCTATGGCCGAGTCAGTATCGACTTCGCCGATAAGGCGGTAACGGAAATCACTTGCCATGGGCAGGGAGCCAACTATCTCTATCCGGGCGTTCGCACCGTCATCGATATTGGTGGGCAAGACGCGAAGGTGGTCAGCGTCTTGGATGGCCGGGTCGTCGACTTCCTGATGAACGACAAGTGTGCGGCAGGTACCGGCCGCTTCGTGGAGATGTCTGCCAATCGCATGGGCGTCGACCTATACGACTTTCCCTCCCTCTTAGAAGCGGGGAAGTCGACGAAGCTGAGCTCGACCTGTGCGGTCTTTGCCGACTCGGAGATTATCTCCCTCCTTGCCGCAGGCAACAGCCGAGAAGAGATTGCAGGGGGTATTATCGCTGCAGTGGTCCACCGGGTCATGACCCTCACCGCGCGAGTTAAAGTGGAAAGTCCCGTCATGCTCACCGGCGGCTTGGCTGGTTTGGAAGGCTTGAAGAAGGAGTTGGAAGCACAGATTGGGATGGAAGTCCATACATCGCCTTTGTCTCGCTATGCGGGAGCGATTGGTGCTGCGTTAATCCCTGTTTAAGAAAATGTGAAGAGGTCTTCTCTACAAGAGGAGATCTCTTTTTTTCTGCTTATACTTAAGCGTCTGAAATGATATCTTAACCATGGCCCCAAAACCCCAATATGGGGTATAGTTTATGGGTAAGAAGTTAAACAGAGAGGAGGTCATCATGAATAAGAAAAGAGATGAGATAGTTTCAAAACTGCAGTGTTCCAGTGGCGGTTGAGCAGCAAAAATTGGTGCAGGTGCACTCAGTGATTTATTAACCGGTTTAGCGACGCCGAACGTTTTTGATGACAAGCTCCTCGTGGGTTACAACGACAGTGACGACGCTTCGGTTTACCAGATTTCCGAGGATGTTGCCGTCATCCAGACCCTGGATTTCTTTCCACCAATGGTGGAGGATCCTTACCTCTTCGGTAAGATTGCCGCCACCAACTCCCTCAGTGACATTTATGCCATGGGCGGCAAACCCGTGACTGCCTTAAACATCGTGTCCTATCCTCAAGGTGACGACCTAGCCAGCCTAGGCGAGATCCTACGCGGGGGCAATGAGGTGGTTATCGAAGCGGGAGCAACCCTAACGGGGGGCCATAGCATCTACGGCGACCAAGTTCTCTACGGTCTTTCCGCCATGGGCATTGTTCATCCATCGAAGGTGCTGACCAACAATAAGCCTCAAGATGGTGATGTCCTTGTTCTTACCAAGCCCCTAGGCAATGGCATCGTGGTCACCGCCAATAAGAGCAACAAGGTAAGCCCTGAAGAGTTGGCGATGGCTTATGAAATCATGCTCCAGCTGAATAAAGAGGGGTCGGACTTCTCTGACATGCCCGGGGTCCATACCATGACCGACGTAACCGGCTTCGGTTTGGCTGGCCACACGGTAGAGATGATGGGCAGAGACTTCCAAGCAACTATTTCCTTTTCCAAACTGCCTCTTCTGGAGAATGTCTTAGCGTATGCTCAGGCAGGTTACACCTCCGGTGGCGGAGGTCGCAACGATAAGTTTGTCGGCGACCGTATTGAGTTTGTGGATACCTTGGAGGGAACAGCCGGCGTGGTCTATGATCCGCAGACCTCGGGAGGACTGTTGCTTAGTGTTGATCCTATGGCCCTCGACCAAGTCGTCCAAGTCCTAAAAGATAAGGGCCGCCACTTCGGTGTCATCGGGGAAGTAAGGAAAAGAGACAAACACGAACCAACGATTCGTATCGTGAGATAAGTTCAGCCTTTTAGGTTATAATATAGGCTGAACGTATGAGAATGGATGGGCTCTGGTGTGCCCTCTGGTCTTCAAAACCAGTATGAGGAGTTAGGAGCTTCTTGGGTGGGTTCGATTCCTACACATTCTCGCCAAATAGATTGCACAACCGTGCCTAAACCTTGCCTCCTCCCGCGCTGAGGACTAGATAAGCATAGAGGACCTATGTTTATGGCAAGGTTTTTTCCAACCCAGAGAGGAGACGAAATGAAAGACGTTGTTATCGGTGTAGCGGGCCATGTCGACCACGGCAAAACAGCCCTAGTTCAAGCCCTAACCGGCAAAAATACAGACTCCATGAAGGAAGAGCAGGACCGCGGACTTACCATCAATATCGGCTTTGCCCACCTCGACTATAAAGGACAGCAGTTCGGCATTGTTGATGTGCCGGGCCATGAAAAATTCATCAAAAACATGGTTGCCGGCCTACCCGGCCTAGGCCTTGTCCTTATCGTTATCGATGT
>CAYMYX010000054.1:0-1517 GCA_964394795.1 uncultured Peptoniphilaceae bacterium | reverse complement strand
ATGAACATCGACCGGGTCTTCTCCGTGAAGGGCCACGGCACCATCGTCACCGGCACCTTGGTGGACGGCTTTCTCCAGGAAGGGGACGAGATGGTCATCTATCCCCAAGAGCTGGAAACCCGCGTCCGCAATATTCAAATCTTTGACCAAGACCAAAACCGAGCAGATCCGGGCCACCGGGTCGCCCTCAACATTGCCAACGTCAAAGTGGAAGATATTGAACGAGGCGATGTCATCACCACCAAAGACAACGTCGTCGCTTCCTACATGCTGGACGTTAAGGTGAAATGCCTTCCTAACGCTGCACCCATCGACCATTGGACTCGGGTCCGCCTCCTCATTGGTACCCAAGAGGTCATCGGCCGAATTGTCCCCCTCGCTACGGAAGCCATCCAGCCAGGCGAGGAAGCCTACGCCCAACTCCGTTTGGAAAGCGAATGTGTAGCCAAGAAAGGGGACCGTTTCATCCTCCGGTCTTACTCGCCGATGACCACCATCGGTGGGGGCTTCGTTCTAGAGGCGGAACCCAAGAAGCACAAGAAGAGCGATACCAGCGTGGTAGCTAGTTTGCAGATCAAAGAAGAAAGTGACCCAGAAGACCTCTTATTGGATTTTTTCAACCAAAGTGATGACCTTTATTTCACAAAGGATGCGCTTGGGAAATCCGTTGAGGGTTTAGGGGACAATCTCGACCAAACCCTTGAAGACCTCATCGCCCAAAACAAGATTACCAATCTCGGAAAAGCCTATGCCAGCACCCAAAAGCTTGCCGACTTGGAAGAAAACGTCAACGCAGAACTTTCCGCTTACCACCAAGACTTCCCACTTCGTCCCGGATTGGCCAAATCTGAACTAAGAAGCCGAATCAGCCAAAAGCTGGGATACAAAGAGAGCTCCCTTGCTCTAGACTATTTGCAAGAGGAAGGAAGACTCAAGGAAGTCAATGACTTCTATGCCCATAAAGATTTTGAAATTCGTTTAAGTCCTAGCCAGGAAGAGAAGAAGAAAGAACTGAAGAAAATCTTAGAAGGCCAGCGCTTTAATCCCCTTGTTGCCAAAGACCTTGCCGAAGATCTAGGCGAAAGCTCAGACTTTCTCCATCTCGTTGAAGGAGACCTTCTCGTTTTCTTGGATAAGGACTATCTGCTTTCGAAAGGGTTTTATGATGAGGCTATGGCCCTCGTCACCACCCTCGTCGAAGAAAAGGGACAGATGGAACTGGCGGACTTCAGAGACAAAACGGATTCAAGTCGAAAAAACTCCCTCCTCATTTTGGAACACTTCGATCGGGTGAAATTCACCAGAAGAGTGGGCGATGCCCGCGTCCTCTGGAAAAAGAAATAGGAGAGAATTATGGAAAAAAATCGCTGCCAGTGGGTAAATCTTAACAACCCCAACTATGTAACCTATCACGATGAAGAGTGGGGAAGACCGTCCCACGATGATGCCTACCTCTTCGAGATGCTGGTCTTAGAATGCTTTCAAGCAGGCCTCTCTTGGGAGACCATCCTCAACAA
>CAYMYX010000053.1:0-8511 GCA_964394795.1 uncultured Peptoniphilaceae bacterium | reverse complement strand
AAGATTAATAATTGATAAAGAATTGGTTATTTGCTCAGGTCTGTGTTTGCAAAAATGTCCTGCTTGTGCTAAGATAAATCTTTAGTAAGCGGACAGATGTCCCTCTTTTGCTCCCAATTCCCTACTTTACCTAGGAGGTAAAATGAATAACATTTATGAGAGTTTATCAAAAATATCTAGATTGAATCTAGATAAACTTTTCGAAGAGAATTTCTCTGAAGAAAAGGAGAGATTATCCGAGAAGTTACTAGCAAATGCAACCTTACAATCGGTCAGAATGGAAAATGAAGTCGTGGCCATGGGTGAAGAAATTACCCACGTCAACTTTCTGGTTCATGGCGCCGTCTGGGCAAGGGAAGATTTCAGAACCGGGGACAAGTTGTATTTCAACCGTTTCCGCTCGCCTGAAATTTTCGGAGAAATGGAACTGCTGGCAGGGGAGAAAAATTATACAGCAACTCTGATCGCCGAGACTCGTTGTGAGTTCATCCAAATTCCCATCGAAGACTACAAGGCTTACCTCGTGGAAAATCCGGATTTCCTCTACCATCGTTGCCACCTTATCCTAAAAAGGGTATTAAAGGAGCAGGCTTTATCTCGCATGCATACCGTCATGAATGCAACAGACCGCATGAAGGCCCTACTAGTTTATTACTATGAGGAAGCTTACGGCGATACCGTGAAGGAACTTCGTATCACCCGACAACAATTGGCTGATGAAACTGGCTTTGCTGTTAAGACCATCAACCGCAGCATCAAACAGTTGGAAGAAGATGGTTTCCTTGAGATTGTTGGCCACCGCATGCGCATCAGCGATGAGCAAATAGAGGCAATGAACAAGTCAATAGAAGATTATAGAAATTAATACCTGATACGATTAGTTAAGAGGTGACGATGAGACCGGTTTTAATGTTCGACATTGATGGTACGATATTGACTCGGGATAGGTACCTTCCCGAAGCAACGAAACTAGCGATACGCAATGCCAGAAAGAATGGTGCCTATGCCATCATCAATACAGGACGGGCAAGGTCCATCATTCCTCAAGCCGTTATCGACATCGGTTTTGACGGCATGATCTGTGGCTGTGGAAGCTACATCGAGTGGCAAGGCAAGGTCCTCCAAAACCATGTCATTCCACCAGCCTTAATGGAGAAGGCGAACAAACTCTTCGATGACCCCAAAATCTTCGTGGCTTACGAAGGTCCCGAAACGATTCTCTATAAATCAGCGGAAAACGTCGAGTTTCTTGATGCGCTCAAAGAGCAGTGGGAAGAGGACGAGTCTTTCGCCGACGCGCAACCCTTCCATAAGGATTATGGCGCTATCAATAAATTTTCGGTCTACTTTGATGATGCTGATAGAATTCCAGAAATTGCAGCAGCTTTGGCTGATGACATGTACGGGATTCCCCACGGAAGTAACTTTATGGAGTTCATCCTCAACGATTTTTCCAAGGCCTCCCACTTTGGTGACTTCCTGCGGGACATTCCCGATGCAGGGAAGATTTACGCTTTTGGCGACTCCTTAAATGATAAGGCAATGATTGAGGAAGCGGACTATGGGATTGCTATGGGTAACGCAACGCCAGCGCTGAAGGAAGTGGCTGACTATGTCACTGATGATATTACGGAGGATGGCCTGGCTAAGTCCCTCGCCTTCTATAACCTTATTGATGAAGATTTATTAACGTAAACAAGCGAGAACACCGCCACGAAAAAGGAGGTAGATATGACCGAAGCCCTTATTCAAGAAGTCCGAAAGATTATGGAAAAGAGCCCGTCGATTGCCTTTTTTGGTGGAGCAGGTGTCTCCACAGCTTCGGGTATTCCGGATTTCCGGTCAGCTACGGGTCTGTACAACCAGAAGTCCGAGACCTCCTACAGTCCGGAGTATATGCTTTCCCATGACTTTCTGATTGACCATCCTGGCGACTTTTCAGATTACGTCCGAAATAACTTAATCAACGATGAGGCTAAGCCCAACGGCGCCCATCGGGCTTTAAAGACCCTGGAAGACAGGGGACAGCTTACTGCAGTGATCACGCAGAACATCGATGGCCTCCACCAACTAGCAGGCAGCAGCAAGGTGCTGGAAATCCATGGAAACCTGACGGACTATTATTGCAGAGCCTGCGGCAAGCCGGCAGACAGGAAGGCCTTTCTGGAAACAACAGGCGCTTTTCACTGCGACTGTGGGGGAGTGATAAGGCCTGATGTCGTCCTCTATGGCGAAGGTTTGGACGAGCGGGTGTGGAAGGAAGCGGCGGAAAGTATTGCCAAGTCCCAGACCTTAATTGTGGGTGGAACATCTTTGATGGTGTATCCGGCAGCAAGTCTCTTAAGCTATTATAGAGGGAAGGAACTGATTCTGATCAATCAGGAAGCCACCGGTGCAGATAGACATGCAGACTACGTCTTACAGGGCGATATTTCGAAAATCCTGCCGGCTCTTGTAGACTGATAATATGCGCAGGAAAATTGAATATGCAATTTTACGAACTCAAGGAATCCCCCTTGAGTTTTTTTGTAATGATTTTACGAATGTGACTTATGTCAATTTTTCTATTTTATTTTCGTATATAATAAATACAGAACATGTCAGTTGAATGCTTCGGCAAACTTTATAGAAGATGCTCAACGAGCAGAAAGGAAGTTATATGAGAAAGTTAATTAAGAATAACGTCAACTGGGTTGGATATATCGATTGGGAACTGGAAGAATTCCACGGAGCGGACTATTCCGTCATTAACGGGTCCAGCCAAAACGCTTATCTGATTGAAGAAGAGAAGACGGTCCTTGTAGATACCGTATGGGCTCCTCACAAGTACGACTTCATCGATAACCTTCGCGAAGAGCTTGGTGGTGACCTAGGGAAAATTGACTACATCATCGCTAACCACGGCGAGGTTGACCACTCCGGTGCCCTTACTCAACTTTTAGAAGAAATCCCAGGAACTCCTGTTTATTGTACAGCAAACGCGGTGAAGAGCCTTGAAGGTCAATACGGCAAGTTGGATTGGAACTTCCAAGTCGTAAAGACCGGAGACAGCTTAGATATCGGTAATGGCAAGCAATTAGTCTTCGTTGAGATGCGTATGCTCCATTGGCCTGACTCTATGGCCACCTACATGACCGGCGACAACATCCTCTTTTCTAACGATGCGTTCGGCCAACACTTTGCGGTTGAAGAGCTATTCAATGACAGAGCAGACCAAGCGTTGTTAAAGAAGGAAGCGATGAAGTACTACGCGAACATTCTCAATCCATTCTCCACATTCGTTACAAAGAAGATTGAAGAGATTGTCGCTCTTGACCTTCCTATCGATATCATCGCAACAAGTCACGGCGTAATCTGGCGCGAGGATCCTCTACAAATCGTCAACCTCTATGCGGAGTGGGCGGATGCTTACCAAGAAGACCAAGTCACTATCGTCTACGGCACCATGTGGGAAGGAACAGCAAAGCTTGCTAACGCGATTGCCCATGAGATCAACGTTCAAGACCCAGAGACCAGAGTCAAGGTCTACAACGTGGATAAGTCAGACAAGAACGAAATCATGACCGAGATCTTCAAGTCCAAGGTAATCATGGTTGGTTCACCTACCGTTGGTAATGATATTCTTTCCAGCTTAGCCGGTTGGTTAGCTTTCCTAAAGAGCCTGAAGTTCAAGAACAAGAAGGCAGCAGCCTTTGGCACTTACGGTTGGAGTGGAGAGAGCGTAAAGATCATTCAAGAAGCATTGAAGGATTCCGGTTTTGAAACTTCAGAGACCGTCCTTAAGGTGAACTGGAACCCATCTGAAGAAGATATGGCCCAAATCCCTAACTTTGTAACAGAAGCCTTAGGCAAGGAAGAGCAAGGAGCATAAGATGGCAAAATATTTCGAAGATAACAAGGCAGCTTTCGACAAGCTTGACCAGTATTTACCGATTGTGGAGCGGGTGCATGGCCCCCATCATGAGGAAATCTATGCGGTAGGCGATACCTACCGGGATATTCGGTCCAAGGTTGAAGGTGGAACGGAAGATCTTTCCGGTCAGTTTGAAGAGATTCGCAAGATAACGAATAATTACGCGGTTCCTAACGACGTTTGTGAGAGTTATGAGGCCGTTTACGAAACATTGGAACAACTGGACAAGGCAAATTCGGCTCGTTAAGTTTGTTTGATCCTACAGAAAGGACAGGGCATTGCAGAGAAAAATTTTGAAGAGTAAGGATAGGATCGCTTTAATCAGTGGGATCCTGATTGCCCTTGCTTTTCTGAATCACTTTGTTTTACACTATCCCACCGTATCGGAGGTTTTGCTGATTATCGCCTCCATTATCGGGGTGGCGCCTATCGCGATACAGGCCTTTGGCGCTCTCCGAATTAAACTGGTGTCTATAGATGTTTTGGTCACCATCGCTGTTATTGGTGCTTTCGTGATTCGAAACTATGAAGAGTCGGCCATCGTTACCTTCCTCTTCCTCTTTGGTGGTTACCTGGAGCAAAGGACGTTGAAGCAGACCAGGTCGGCGATTAAGGAGCTGGTGGATATGGCCCCAGAAACGGCCTGGAAGCAGATGGAAGACGGGACCTACGAAGAGGTGGAGATCGACGAGGTGGACAAGGGGGACGTCCTCCAGGTTCGAACTGGGGCGATGGTTCCCGTTGACGGCAAGGTAACGTCAGGCGAGGGCCATGTCAACGAAGCCAGCATCACCGGCGAATCCTTCCCCGTGAAGAAGGCCTTGGGTGACCAGGTCTTCGCCGGCACGATTCTTGAGAACGGAACCCTCCTTTTGGAGGCGGACCGAGTTGGCGAAGATACCACCTTCGGTCGAATTATCGAGTTGGTGGAGGAAGCCCAAGACTCCAAGTCTGAGGCGGAGCGGTTCATCGACCGGTTTTCCCAGTATTACACCCCCCTGGTTCTTCTGATTGCCTTGGTCGTTGGTTTCATCACCAGAGATATTGAACTGGCGGTTACCATCCTCGTTCTAGGTTGTCCCGGTGCTTTGGTTATCGGTGTCCCCGTGTCTAACGTGGCAGGTATCGGTAACGGCGCTAAGAATGGGGTCCTCCTTAAGGGAAGCGAAGTCATCAATGACTTCAGTAAAGCCGATACGATCATTTTTGACAAGACAGGTACGTTAACCGTGGGCAATCCCAGTGTCGCCGATGTTGCCTACTTTGTGGATGGCCAGGAAAAAGCAGACTTGCTTTCCTCCTTGGTCAGCGTGGAGAGAGAATCAGACCACCCATTGGCGACTGCGATCCTTGATGAACATCCCGAAGTGCCCAGCATCGATGTCACCGACACCCATGTCGTTAAGGGTGGGGGAATTGTCGCTAAGGCAGCGGATAAGGAAGTCGCTGTTGGAAATATTGCTCTGATGAAAAGTCGTGGCATTACTTTCGATGCCAACCAGGAAAGATTATTAGAAGAATACGAGAAGCGGGGAGACTCCCTCGTCCTCGTTGCTATCGAAGATAAGTTAGGGGCCATCTACGGCATCAGGGACCAAATTCGTCCTCAAGCCAAGGAGAAATTAGCCGAGTTGAAAGAGCTGGGCGTCAAGAACCTAATTATGTTGTCCGGCGACAACCAGGGAACCGTCGATGTGGTTAGCAAGGAACTGGGCCTCACCGAGGCTTATGGAAACATGCTGCCCGAAGACAAGTCGGCCTTCGTCGCCAAGAAGATCGAAGAGGGACACATCGTGGCCTTCCTGGGAGATGGCGTCAACGACAGCCCATCCATCGCGTTGGCTCAAGTCGGGATCGCCATGGGCGCAGGAACTGACGTGGCTATCGAAACATCCGACGTGGTTCTGATGAACTCGGATATCAGCAAGTTACCCCATGCCGTCGCACTGGCAAAAGCCACTTCAAGAAACATGAAGCAGAACATCATCATCGCGGTTGGTGTCGTCCTCTTCCTCCTTGCTAGTTTGATCTTTAGTGAGTGGATGAATATGGCCATCGGGATGTTAGTCCACGAAGGATCCATATTAGTTGTTATACTGAATGGAATGAGACTCATCAATTTTCGTTTGAAAAATAGGGGAGCCCAAGTTCAACCGGACAGCCCCGAAGCAAAAGCAACAAATCGCTAGAAGAAAGGACAAAAAAATGAAACAAGCAACAATCCAATTAGAAGAATTATCATGCCCATCTTGCCTGACTAAGGTAGAGACGGCAATCAAAACCGTTGAAGGTGTTGACCTAGACAGCGTAAACGTCATGTTCAATGCCAGCAAGGCGAAGGTTTCCTTTGACGAAGAGAAGACCACCGTGGAAGAGATTGAACAAGCCATCAACAAAGTTGGTTATGAAGTCCTCTCTTCCAAAGTAAGATAAAACGATAATAAGCCCAAGTCTCCTAGTACTTGTCCCAGTTAACTTAAAATTTTTAACATAAATACACTTTTATTGATTATTTATGTTTTTGTGGGTATAAGTGTTTTGTCGAACACTAGAAATAGTAGTGACAAAGGTGAGAAATAATGAAAGACGAATACCTGCTTTAGCAGGAAAACTTACGTCGAAAGAAAAGGAGATATTATGGGAATTTTATCATGGATTATTATTGGTGCATTAGCAGGTTGGGTAGCAAGTATGATTATGAATACAGATGCTCAAATGGGTGCATTAGCTAACATCGTAGTTGGTATCATCGGTGGTTTGCTAGGTGGTTTCATCACTTCCAACCTTATGGGTATCGGCATTGATGGCTTCTCCATCCAATCATTCCTAGTAGCTTTACTAGGTGCTGTAATCCTAATTGCTATTCTTAAAGCAGTTAGACGCTAAGAATCTAAATCGTAAGAGCATGAAATAAGGCTCTTCCATATGAAAGGACCCAATCGGATTAGCCGGTTGGGTCCTTTTCTGTCTGCATAAGTATTTATTCGTATGCCAGTTGCCTTATGCGGAGCCTGTCCCCAATCAGATAAGCGAGGGCCATCTTCAAGACATCACCCGGTATAAACGGAATCAGTCCCATCTGTAAAACCTCACTCACCGACTTATCCAAGCCCATAACGTTTTGCAGAATGAAGGCCATAACCGGCAAGCCCAACACGTAAGGAATGACCGAGGTAATCAGGATACCGAGAGCAACTGCTCCAAATCCCGCACCAGGTCCAATCCGTTGGAAGTAAATTGATCCAATCCAAGCCGCAAAGATAAAGCCGATGACGAAGCCGAAGGAGGGAGTCGTCACTGTTGTCCCACCTGTCGTAATTAGTTTCAGAATCAGGTGGACGGTCATTGCCAGAAAGGCTTCACCGGGTTTGAGGGCCATAGCCGTCAACACCACAAGCAGGGTCTGCATCGTGATCGGCACAGCGCCCAAGGGAATCTGTATCCAACCCGCAACAAGGGTAAGGGCAGCGAACATGGCCACCAAAATCAGTCTTTTACTATTCATTGCTATCTCCTTTGAGAATCTGGGCTTCTCCAAAATTCAGCACATCTCTTTGTTTATTCGCGTCCTCGATAATCAAGGCCCCATGCTCATCGATATCCACAGCCAAACCTTCCTTCTCTTCACCATCCTTCAAATAGCGGACTACTTTACCCAAGGTGTAACAGCTTTCCTTGTATAGGGGGATGATTTCCGCTTTGCCATCACCGACAAAATATAGGAAGTTTTTCAACGAGTTAGCGATCAGTTCATTGACGTTGAAGGTCTCGGGAAGGGACTCGTCAAAAACTGCTGCGGTAATTTTATCTAGGTCCTCGGGGAAGTCTTCCTCTTTTATCAAGTTAATCCCGATACCGATGATGATGGATTCGATGTGTCCGGTTTCTAGGCTCGTCGTCGCTTCCGTCAAAATCCCGGCCACCTTCTTTCCTTTATAGAGGATGTCGTTGACCCACTTGATTTGAAAATCCCTATCGGTATACTTCGCCACCGCCTGCTTAAAAGCCAAAGCAACGGCCATGGTAATCAAACCCGGATCAAAGTGGCTGTCCTGGACTCGCCAGCCGTAGGAGAAGTAGATACCTCCCTTGGGGGAGTGAAAGGACCTTCCCAGCCGCCCTCGTCCAGCTGTTTGAATCTTGCTGGTCAGCAACAGGTTCGTGAAAGCTTCTGTTTCTAATGAAGCTTTCACCTCACTGTTGGTCGAAGTTACCTTTTCCTTGGTTCTTATCGTGACGCCGTGGCCCTCATCTAAAAAGAAGGCAATCCCATCCTCGGACAAGTCAGTGGGGGGACTGACCATCTCGTAGCCCTCCTGAGCCACCGTCCTAATGTCGGCACCGTCTTTGATCAGGGACTGGATGGCTTTCCAAATCGAAGTCCGAGACAGGCCAACTTCTTGGGCCATCCTCTCGCCACTCACCACCCCGTTTTCCCTAGTAAGTATTCGTAGTAATTTTTCTTTCGTCGTCATATGCTCTCCTCGTTACCCTTTAAAATAACTAGGTAACATCATATCAAATACAACAGGACCTGACAAGAGAATAACAAAAGCTTTGCAACAATTAGCCACTGAGATTATTAAGAATCCTTAACT
>CAYMYX010000052.1:0-8531 GCA_964394795.1 uncultured Peptoniphilaceae bacterium | reverse complement strand
AATTGAAGGTAAAATTTTCGCTGCAGTTGGGAAACAAAAACAAAAAGGACCTGGCAATTTGCCAAGTCCTTCCTTGTTTAATAGAGTCTATTTTGCAACAGCCCCTTCAAGGTTTGGTTGTTACAAATGTAGCAGAAGTAAATCGTCCGTCTGGTTATCCTCCCCAAGCAGGAAGACATGTTCCCCTATCTTCTCAAAACCGTGCTTGTGGTAGAAGGACTTGGCGGCGTGGTTGTTTTCCCAAACCCCGAGCCAGACACCTTGCTTATTGGCCATCTTCCCTTCCTGGATCGCATAGTTCAGGAGGAGTTCACCTAAACCTGAGTCCTGGTGATCTTCGAGGAGATAGATGCGTTGGATTTCCATCATATCTTCGAAGCCTTCCTCGGTTTGTGCGTCCCCCGAATTTAATTTCAGGTAACCGATGACCTCTGCTCCGTTTTCACTCACCTCTTCGAGGAAGTAAAAGGATGACCCTTCCAGATGCCACTGTTGCTCAAGCTCGATGAAAGAAAAGCTTTCTTCGAGATAGGATTCAATATCTTGACGCTTGTTTTGTGCCCCGAAGGTATCAGTAAAGGTCTTCTCGCTGATCCACTGTAAGGTATGAATCTCGTCAATCTTACAGGGGCGGATGACATAAGCTTTATCCATAGATTTCTACTTTACTGCTGACCATCCACCATCGATTGGCAGGATAGCACCGTTTACATAGGATGATTCTTCAGCACCTAAGAATAGAGCACCAGAGTTTAATTCGCCTTCTTTACCCGGTCTGTTTAGCGGTACAGAAATATTCATGTAGGCCTTGAAATCGTCGGTTTCTAGTGTGTCTACCGTTAGTTCAGTCGTAAAGAAACCTGGGCAGATCGCATTAACGGTTACGCCCTTTTCACCAAGCTCAGCTGCTGCTGCTCTCGTGTAGTTGATAACGCCCGCTTTTGCTGCGTGGTAAGCGGAAGCGTTTTGGTTCGTTCCGAGGATACCGTACATGGAAGCGATGTTGATGATTCTTCCGTAACCAGCTTCAACCATGTGCTTTGCAACAGGACGAGTCATGCGCATAACAGAGCTAAGGTCAGTTTCAATCGTGAAATCCCAAGCTTGGTCATCATAATCTAAGACGGAACCAGGCTTGTTACCGCCGGCGTTGTTGACAAGAACATCAATCTTACCAAACTCGTCGATTGCTTTTTGTACAGCTGCTTCGATTTGCTCAACGTTGGTAACGTCACACTGAACAGCAAGAACACGGCCACCGTATTGCTCTAGGTCTTTCTTTGCTTCCTCAAGAACTTCTTCTCTTCTTGCGGAGATAACAAGATCAGCACCAGCTTCAGCAAAACCTTGGGCCATCTGCTTACCAATTCCCGCGGAGCCACCTGTAATGAATACTACTTTTCCCTTATAATCGAACATATCTTCCTCCTAATTTCTACTTTACTCATTCATCAGTAGCTTTCTGCCACTGATATAGTTTCCGCCGGATAGGACCGATCGGATTAACTTTTCGCCTTATAGTACTTACCCTAATACGAGTAAATTAACTAGTGAGTAGGTTTCATTTGCCTCTATCCACTAAAGGGAAAAAGTCGGCTGAAGACGTAACCCTGTCCCTATCTTCACAAAGCGCTGATGTGAAAACATTTCTTTTTTGAAATAGATCGAAATGGCTGAAAATCGAGGCGTTTCGGCGAAATTTCTTGGTGTCTTCCCCATTTCTTTTGTATAATCTTTCGTAATAGCTTGCTTAACTCAAGAAAAGAAAATAGATACTTATCTAGTGTGGAATCAACGGAGAGTAAAGGAGACAATCATGCAATTTTCCCAGAAGGAATATTTATGGGGTTCCGAGATTAGTGCCATACGTAAATTAACAGAATATGGTCGAGGGAGGAAGGCGGAAATCGGGGCGGATAAGGTCTTTGATTTTAGCCTTGGAAACCCCAGCGTTCCCCCTCCTGCCATCGTCAACGATGCTATTCGAGACATGCTGGACTCCCTGCCTCCCCAACTGGTTCACGGTTATACCGCAGGTCCTGGAGACCAGACGGTTAGAGAGGCGATTGCGGATTTTATCCAGCAAACCTATGGCGTCGAGGCCGATGCTAACCTTATCTACATCACAACCGGTGCCGCCCCTTCGCTGACGATGCTAACTCATGCCCTGACCACAAGTCCGGATGATGAGTTTCTTACCTTCACCCCCTTCTTCCCCGAGTACCGAGTCTTTGTCGAAAGTGCCGGGGCAAAGTTGACTGAGTCCCCTTGTTTAGCAGGGACCTTCCAACCGGATATTGACCACTTCCGCAGCGCTGTCACCGAGCATACCAAAGCGGTTTTCATAAATCTACCAAACAATCCAACGGGCGTCATCTACTCGGATGAGGCCATCAACAGCATCCTGAATATTTTGCGGGAGAAGGAGGCGGAATATGGCCATCCTATTTATTTAATCACGGATGAACCTTACCGGGAGATTGTCTATGAAAAGGAAGTTCCCTATTTTCCTGCCATCTACGATAATACGATTGTGGTGTACTCCTTTAGCAAGTCCCTGTCGATTGCCGGCGAACGAATAGGTTACCTGTTTGTGAATCCCAAGGCAGCTTTTGCCAAGGACTTATATCTAACGGCAGCAGGGGCGGCAAGGGGAATGGGTTACGTCTGTGCCCCCTCCCTCTTCCAACGAATCTTACCTCAGTGTTTAGGTAAAACGGTGGATATTGGCGTTTATGAGACGAATCGAAATTTGCTGTATGAAGCCCTCAGCTCCTATGGCTTTGAAGCGGTCTATCCCGATGGAGCCTTTTATCTCTTTGTGAAGTCGCCAATAAAAGATGCGGAGGCTTTTAGCGAAAAGGCAAAAGAATATGAACTCCTCTTGGTGCCCAGCGATAGTTTCGGCTACCCCGGTTACTTACGAATTTCTTACTGTGTCTCCACGGACATGATCAAACAATCTCTTCCTGCCTTTGAAGCTCTCGCAGAAGAGTTCGACTTAATGGGCAGAAACGAATAGACGAAAGAAGGAAATTGTGGCGTTAAAAAAAGACAAGCGCTTGGACGAAGCCAGGCAGGAAATACAAGAAATTGATGAAAAGATGAGAAGCCTCTTCGTCCAACGGATGAAAGCTGCGGAACAGGTGGCGGCGTTTAAGAAGGACTATGGCCTGGCTATTCATGTGCCGGAGCGAGAAGAAGAGAATATTAAAAGGCAAAGTGAGCAGTTGGAAGACCCCAACTTGGTGGGTTTCTATGCGGAATATATGCGGGAGACGATGCGGGTTTCAAGATCCTACCAAGAGCAGATCATATCCGGTATGCGAGTAGCCTACAGCGGCATTGAGGGGGCTTATGCCAACATTGCGACTAAACACCTCTTCCCCAGTGCGAAGAAGATTTCTTACAGCAATTTTAAAGATGCCTACGATGCAGTGGTGGAAACTGAAGCGGACATCGCTGTCCTCCCCTTGGAGAACAGCTCCGCCGGTGAAGTTGGCCAGGTTAGCGACCTGATCTTCTCGGGTCCCCTCTACGTCAACGGGACCTATGAGCTGACGATTCAACATGATTTGTTGGGTTGCGAAGGCAGTGAGCTGGAAGATATCGACACGGTAATCAGCCATCCCCAGGCTTTGGCTCAGTGTGCCGACTTCATCAAAAAGCACGGCTTTAAACAAGAGGCTTGCGAGAACACCGCTGTTGCTGCTGCTCAAGTGGCGAAGAAGAAGGAAAAGAATGTGGCTGCGATCGCCAGCAAGGAGATGGCCGCCCTATATCCACTGAAGACTTTGTCTAGCAGCATCAACAGTAGCTACAACAATACCACCCGCTTTGCTATTTTGAGTCCCAAGTTGAATGTGGTGGAGACGAAGCAAAACGATGTGCAATTCATCCTCATGTTTACCGTGAAGAACGAGGCGGGCTCCTTGGCCAGGGCGCTAAATATTATTGGGTCCCATGGCTTTAACCTACGTGTCCTCCGTAGCCGCCCGATGAAGGAACTCTTGTGGCAGTACTACTTCTATGTGGAGGCCGAAGGGAACGTCCATACGGCAGAAGGTCGTGATATGATGGAGGCGTTGCAAATTACTTGCAATCATTTAAAACTAGTAGGGTCTTTTCAGACAGAATATAGAGATTAGGCGAAGATATGGCCCTCGTATTTATTAGGCCACCCATAGAAAGGTCGACAACGTGGAAATCAATATCCATTTAAAAACCAGTGATTACAACATCATTCTCGAAGAAGGGGTTTTGAATAAGGTCAATCAGTATACTGACTTGTACCGGAAGGTCCTCATCGTTACCGATGATGGGATTCCGGAAGAGTGGATAACGCCGGTGGAAGCGAAATGTAAGGAAGCTTATCGGTTTACGATCAAAGCCGGTGAAGAAAGCAAGACTTTGACCAGCTTTCAGGAGATTCTGCGTTTCATGCTGGAGAAAGATTTCACCCGGACGGATTGTGTGGTTGCCATCGGTGGCGGCGTAGTTGGGGACTTGGCTGGCTTTGTGGCAGCTTCCTTTATGCGAGGAATTGATTTTTACAACATCCCCACTACTTTGTTGTCCCAGATCGACTCCTCCATCGGAGGCAAGACGGGGGTCAACCTTGACCACGTGAAGAACATCGTTGGCGCTTTCTATCAGCCAAAGGGCGTCCTAATCGATCCAGCGACCTTACGTACGTTGGATGAAAGACAGATTCGTAGCGGGATGGCTGAAGCCATCAAGATTGCTGCTGTTTTTGACGCCGACTTTTTCAAGTATTTAGAAGAGCGGGATTTGAACGAACCCTTTGAAAATATCATCCAACCTTGCCTCCATCTGAAGCGGATGGTGGTTGAACAGGATGAGAAGGAAAAGGGGCTCAGAAAGACCCTAAACTTTGGTCACACCGTTGGCCACGCCATCGAAGTCAATTCTAACCTTACCCACGGGGAAAGTGTTGCAGTGGGAATGACTTACTTTATCCACCCGGACCTCCGTCCCCGCCTATTGAAGGTGCTGGAGAAATACAACTTGCCAACTCAGACGAACCTGCCTGTCGATGTGTTGATGGGGACGCTCCGCCACGATAAGAAGGCAGAGGGAGCCAACGTGACCATCGTTAAGGTGGAAAAGCTTGGCCAATTCAAATTAGAAAAAGTCAGCCTGGAAGAGATAGAGTCCTACTTAAATAACTTTTCCTTAGAAAGCAAGAACAAGGAGACCCTATGAAAAATTCATTCGGACAAAGCGTGATCATTACCTTGTATGGGGAGAGCCACGGGCCATACATCGGGGCAGTCATCGATGGCTTAGCACCGGGAATTCCCGTGGATAAGGACTTTATCCGTAAGCGCTTGGAACTGAGGCGGCCCAGCGGCCAGATTTCGACCCAGCGGGTGGAAAAGGACCCGTTTAAGATCATTTCCGGTGTCCACCAGGATGTAACGACGGGAACGCCCATCAGCATCATCATTCCCAACTCGGATAAGCGGAGCCAGGACTACCAGATGACGAGTCATCTGCTCAGACCGGGCCATGCCGACTTCACCGCCTACGAAAAGTACCACGGCTTCCAAGATATTCGTGGAGGCGGCCACTTCTCCGGCCGGATTACCGCATCCCTTGTAGCTGCTGGGGCCATCTGCATCTATGCCTTACAGAAGAAGGGCGTCTTTATCGGCACTCACATTAAGGAACTTGCTGGCATCGAGGATGCCGAGTTTAAAAACTTAGTAGAGGAAGTCCAAGTTCTACAAACGAAGAAGTTCCCCGTCCTCGATGACTCGAAGATCGAAGTCATGGAGGAGGCCATCCTCTCGGCCAAAAACGATCTTGACTCCGTTGGTGGAATTTTGGAAACGGCTGTAATCGGCTTGCCATCCGGTCTGGGTGAACCTTGGTTCGATACCTTGGAAAGCTTGCTTGCCCATGGACTGTTTTCAGTTCCTGCCGTCAAGGGGGTTTCCTTCGGGGCAGGTTTCGACTTTGCCCGCATGAGAGGCAGCGAAGCCAACGACCCCTTATTTATGGATGGCGAAGACGTATCCTTTAAAAGTAACAAGAACGGGGGCATTAACGGAGGCATCTCCAACGGAATGCCGGTCCTCTTTAAGACTGTAATTAAACCTACCTCGTCTATTTCCAAGCCCCAGGACACAGTGGACATCTTGAAGAAGGAAGATGCAGTATTGGAGATTCATGGCCGCCATGACCCTGCTATCGTCCACCGAGCAAGAGAGGTGGTCAATGCGATGACCGCCCTGACTTTGGTTGATGTCTTAGCTGGAAGGTTTGGTACGGATTGGTTGGTTGAGGGTAGCCAAGGGGAAAATCAGTAGCGAATTAGAAAGCGAGTGCACATGTCGATAACATATGGACTTATCGGTGAATCCTTAAGTCACAGTTTTTCGAAGGAAATCCATGAACAGTTAGCGGACTACACCTACGAGCTCTGCCCGTTGACCCGGGATGAGCTTGACGCCTTTATGCGCGAAAAAACCTTTAAGGGGATCAATGTGACCATCCCTTATAAGGAGGAGGTCATCCCCTATCTGGATGAGGTGGACCCTGCAGCTCAGGCAATCGGAGCGGTGAACACCGTCCTTAACAAAGATGGCCGTCTGATTGGCTACAATACGGACTTTCTTGGGATGAGGGCTTTGGTGAACCACTTGAACTTGGACCTTGAGGGTAAAAAAGTAGGCATTCTAGGAAGTGGTGGAACGTCCAAAACGGCTTTGGCTCTGGCGGAAAGCCTAAGCGCTCGCGAAGTGCTGCGAACCAGTCGGTCTGGAGGCGAAGGCTTCGTCACCTACGACGAGCTGGCTTCTGTCCATTCCGATATTGAGATCCTTATTAACACCAGTCCGGTGGGCATGTATCCGAAATCCTTTGGCCAGAGTCCCGTCGACTTGGATAACTTCCCCAAACTAGAGGGCATCGTCGATGCGGTGTACAACCCTTTGCGGACGCAGTTGGTTTTGGAGGGGCAGAACAGGAAGATACCGGCAGCCGGCGGCTTGTTCATGCTGGTCTTTCAAGCCCACTTTGCCGTCGAATTCTTTTTGGATAAGAAGATTGATCCTCAGCTAAGTATCGATATCTATGAGCACTTGGTTCGGTCCAAGGAAAATATTGTTCTGGTGGGCATGCCCAGTTCGGGGAAATCTACGGTGGGTCAGGCACTTGCTGAGAGCTTGGGCAGGCCATTTTATGATAGTGACGAAGAGATCGTGAAGCGGGAGGGGAAAGAAATTCCTCAGATTTTCGAAGAGGATGGCGAAGCAGGCTTCCGCGAGATTGAAGCTGCGGTCATTGAAGACTTGAAGACCTTGAACGGGGCGGTGATTGCTACGGGTGGTGGCGCTATCCTCCGCCAAGAGAATGTGGACGCCTTGAAGGGCAATGGCCGCCTCTACTTCCTCGACCGTCCCTTGGAAGATCTTACGCCGACGGATAGCCGTCCCCTTTCCACCACCAAGACGGACTTGGAGAAAAAATATGAGGAACGTTACGACAAGTATCTTACTTGCTGTGATGTCCACCTGAAAGCCGGCCGTCCTGTCGATGAGCTGGTTTGTGAGATAAGCGAGGACTACCAATGATTGTTGATATTGCTCCATCGAAAGCCCAGGGCGAGGTGAAGGCGCCGCCTTCCAAGAGTATGGCCCACAGAATGCTGATCTGTGCAGGGTTAGCAAGGGGTGAAAGCATCATTCAGAATATTGAGCTGAGCGAAGACATCAAGGCAACCTTGGATTGCCTTGGTGCTCTTGGGGTGGATTGGCAGTATTTGAATAACAGTATCTATATGCGGGGAATCAACATTCGCCGGGCTAAGCCGGTGAAGAAGCTCTACTGTAGGGAGAGCGGGTCGACTTTACGGTTTTTCGTTCCGATTGCTTTAATTTCGGGAAGACGGATTACCCTGAAGGGGGCCGAGAGTCTGATGGCGAGGCCAATGGGTGTTTACGCGGACCTTGCGCGGAAGAAGGGCTTTACCTTTGAGCAAAGTGAGGAAGAGGTTGTTGTAGAAGGCCCCTTGCCTGCGGGAACCTATACCGTGTCGGGACACATCAGTAGCCAGTTTATCTCAGGCATGCTCTTTGCCCTCCCCCTCCTGTATAAGAACAGTATGTTGGAAATTCGGGAACACAATGAAAGCCTATCCTATATCGAGATGACGATTGAGGCCTTGGCGAATTTTGGAATTCGCCTGGAGAAGCTGGAAGATAACCTCTTCTTTATTGGCGGCGGGCAAAACTACATGGGCAAGAATACCAAGGTTGAAGGCGACTACTCCAATGCAGCATTTTTGGATGCTTTTACTTTGGTTGGCGGAAATGTGGAAGTCACCGGCTTGAACCCCATCAGCAAGCAAGGGGATAAAGTTTACCGCACCCATTTTGACGCCATCAGGACCGGCCGGCCTACCATTTCTTTGCAGGACTGCCCGGACTTGGGTCCGATTCTTTTTGCCATGGCCGCCCACTTCCAAGGGGCAACCTTCACCGAGACAAGAAGGCTGGCCATGA
>CAYMYX010000051.1:7959-8605 GCA_964394795.1 uncultured Peptoniphilaceae bacterium | reverse complement strand
CCCATGAAGGATAGGGACCCACAGGAGAGGATAAGGCTGTCTTCGGATCGGTCGGTTTGCAGGTGTTTCACCGCATCATCCAGACTGTCGTAGATGTATATGCCTTTTCCTGGATCCATAGCTTCGATGTAATCAACCAGCTTATCTCGATCCAAGGCTCTCTTGTGGTCGAGATGAAAAACGGTATAGTCTTCCACGATGGGCGCCAACAATTTGAGCATTTTTTCTACTTCCTTGTCGGCAAAGACCACGAAGAGCAAGCTGACTTTCCGTTTTGGGAAATAGGTTTTAACAGAATCAACTAGCGCAGAGATTCCCTGGGGATTGTGAGCCACATCGGCAATCCACAGGGGATTTTTTTGCAATACCTCAAAGCGGCCTTGCATGGTTACCTTTTTGAAGGCAGCTCGGATTACCTCCCGTGGACTGGGCAGATGGTCGGCTAACGCATCGATGGATTCCAAGACCGTTGCGGCATTGACTAACTGGAAGTCGCCTAAAAGATTTAATTCCTGGTCTTCATAAAGTCGTCCCAAACTCGTCCGATAGGAAAAGCGTTGACCGTTCTCAGTTATTTCTAACTTTTCGAGGCGGTCCATATCTACCGCATAGATTGGGGCCATATGCCTGCCAGCCTCCCGATGCA
>CAYMYX010000051.1:0-7949 GCA_964394795.1 uncultured Peptoniphilaceae bacterium | reverse complement strand
TGAGGGGCAAGCACTAGGGGAACGCCATCCTTAAGGATGCCCGCTTTTTCTTGGGCAATATCACTTAGGGTCGAGCCTAAAATCCCCGTGTGGTCGTAGGAGATTGGTGTAATGATTGTCGCTAGTGGTTTTTGCACCACATTGGTAGAATCCAAACGACCACCCAGACCTGTTTCCAGAATAACAAGGTCGCAACCTTGGTCCTCGAAATACTGGAGGGCAAGAGCAGTCGATAATTCAAATTGAGAGGGTTGGTCTTCAAAATCTTGAGATAGGTCAGCTAGCTGGTTTATGCCCTGAAGTAAGTCCTCATCGGGAATTGGTTGATTGTTTATCCTGATTCGTTCGTTGAAGGCGTTCAGTTCGGGCGATGTATAAAGCCCAACTTTGAAACCAGCTTCTATGTAGACTTGGCCGAGCAAAGTCGATGTAGACCCTTTCCCGTTTGTTCCGGCAATATGTACAATGCGTAAGTTGTCTTGAGGATTCCCCAAGCGTTCCAGGAGGGCAAAAGTCCGATCCAAACCAGGCTTCATGTCCTCCAAAGAGGGGGCCAACATCCAGGCCAACGCCTCATCCAATTGTTCAAAATGTTTCTTGTCAGTCATAAGTAAGCCTCCGCCGTTACTGTAAATTTGCTATCCGCTTGTACCAAGTACTCTTGGCTAGGGCGAGGATGAAAACAATCTTGATGACCATCATAATGAGAAAGCCGGGCAGGCGAGTCAAAATGGTGGCACCAAAGGACAGACCAAAGATGTCTTTTAACCAGAAGGATTGAAGGAGAAGATGAACACCAATTTCTTCCAGTAGGATATAGAGGCCAAACTTGGACATCGAAAACTGCTGGTAAAATAGTGCTCCATAGAGGAAACCGGATAGGACGGCATTCAAGGTCAAGCCAAAGTGGAAGACGCCTGCTTGGAAGATCAAACCGCCGACAATATCGCTGACTAGGCCGACTAACATGGTTGGATAGGGTCCAAGGCGGATACCGCACACCAAGAGAACCACGAAATTGAAGGTGATCCGGGTGAAGGCGGTAAAGCTAAACAGATAAGTTAAAACAATATAGAGGCCTACGTAGAGGCCCATTTCGGCCAATACACGAGGCCCCATGATTGGGTTTTTCTTCATTTTTACCTCAGGACTTTCTAGCGGCGGTAAAGGCGATATAAGCCACAAACCACACCGAGGATTTCACAATCTTTTACGATGATGGATTCCATGTCTTGGTTTTCCGGACGAAGTTCGATGTAACCAGGGCGTCTCAAAAAGGTCTTCACCGTTGCCGAGTCTTCAATGAGGGCAACGACTTGGTCGCCATTGTTGGCGGTATTTTGCTTACGGACAATGATGTTGTCGCCGTCGTAGATACCGGCTTCAATCATGGATTCACCGGAGATGGTGAGGATGAAATATTCCTCCTGACCATTCTTAAAGAAGTTGGCAGGCAGGGGGATAGAATCTTCTACATAGTCGTCGGCGAAGATTGGCGCTCCGGCTGCGACGTTGCCGTAAAGGGGAATCTCGTAGACGTCATTGCGGAAGGAGGAAATGCTTTCCTCCAGGGGATGGCCCCCGTCCTCTATATCCTGAGGCATATATTGATGGGTAAACTCTTCGACTACTTGGAGGGACCGATAGTTACCAGTTTCCATGCTTAAAAAACCTGCCTTAATCAGGTGGTGAATGTCGTTAGATACAGTGGACGTCGAAGGGATATCTAAAGCACTTTTAATCTCGCGGTAGGAGGGAGATAGGGATTTTTCCTTGATATATTGGGCAATGTAGCGGAGGACTCGCTGTCTTCTTTCGGTTAAGTCGGTAAACATGGGTTCAACCTTTCTTGGTGTCTGGGGGATGTGATGGTTGCATCACTTTTTCTTTTTCAGTCGCGTCTCGAGTATAGGATTATTCTTTATGTCATTATATAACGATTTCGTCTTGTAATACAAACATTTGTTCTTATTTTAATTTAACAAAGATTTATATGTGCAATCGTTTGTTGTTTTGAGTCAAAAAGGATATAATTGAGTTGTACTATGAATATCACCAGAATACATAATTTTAGGAGGAACTGAATGAAATTTTATTACTGTAAAAAATGTGGAAAATTAGCTACTGACGTTAACCAGGTAGACAGCCCATTAACTTGCTGTGGCGAAGAAATGCAAGTCCTTGAAGCAGACACTACTGATGCTGCTGTTGAAAAGCACGTACCAGAAGTAAACATCCTTGATAACAAGATTCATGTTGTTGTAGGTTCTACTCGTCACCCAATGGATGAAGACCACTACATCGAAATGATCGCTGTTCAACAAGGCGACAACTTCTTTGCTGTTCAACGCTTACACCCAGGTGAAGAGCCAGAAGCTACTTTCGTCCTTCAAGAAGGCCCAATCGATAAAGACCAACACGGTCCTATCACCGTATACGAATTCTGTAACCTACACGGTTTATGGAAGACCGAAGTTTAATTTTACTTACTTAACATGAAAAGAGGGACTGCTACCAACTCGCAAGAGTTGGCGGCAGTCCCTTTTCTGTTGCAAAGATATGCTTATGCAAAATTTGTGTATTAAGCCATTCGAAGAATTTCTTCCTTCAAGAAGTTAGCGACAATCTCCGAAAACCGCTCCAGCTGTTTCACGTAAGCGAACTGGCTACCATAAATTATCTTAGCGGCATCCAGATCTTCCTCCAGACCGGTGAAGACACCCAAGACCGCCACATTATCCTGGCGCAGTCGACGGATTTCCTCCGCCGTATCCTTCACCGCAAAGAGGTCAGTGTATTGGTTGACTCGACCGCCTTGCTTACCTTGAGAGCTTCTTTTGTCGTGGGGCTTGCCGTCGCTAAGCATAATCAGCACATTCTTAGCATGTTCCTTCCGCTGCATACGCTCGGCAACAATGCGGAGGGCAAAGCCGTCCCGGTTGGCTGCGTATGGGAAGTAGTGTAGGACTTCCTCAGGCTTCTTCCTGCCCTCATAATCCACATAGTCCCTTAAAATAGTGTAACCTTGCTGGCTCTGAAAAGACGAAGCTCGGAAGGGGATGTTGACTCTGCGCAAGGCGGAAGCCAAAATGTAGGCTTGCATCGCAACCTGGGCCCGCCGGTCCTGCTGGGATGCTGATGCATCAATCAAGAGGTCGACAATGAGGGAACCGGGAATATCCTTCGCCGAACTGGTAAATATTCGGCTGTCATCCATATACAAGGCCTTCCAGACCTGGGCAGCGATCAGCTCGCCACTATGGCTTTGGACAGGGCCCTCGTCCGCCTCATTCATGATGACGCTTTTGAGTTTGTCGGAAAGGCGAGTTATCTCCCGGTGAATCTGCGGGCGGTGATCTTCTTTATAACGGAAGTTCTTCTCGTAGATCTCATCCATCCGCTTCGCCTGATAGCTTTCGTGATCGGTGAAGTGGCCGGTGGAGATAAAAAGCTTGGCCTCCTTGTGATTGCCATGGGCGACTTTCTTCAATAAGTCAGCTTCCTCCTTTGGCGTTAAGGCACTCTCCCCATAAGTATCTTCAATCGCTTGGCGAATCTTTTCCTCGGTCGTCTTGTGCTTTTTATTTGGGTCAATTTCCTCAAAAATGGCTTTACTTAAATCTTCCACTTGGACGTTGGAGGTAAATTCCGCCGCTCCAATATTGGTTTGATCGACCAGATCTTCCGGTTTAAAGTTCCCATCCGACTCACTCTTGTCCGGTTTTTTCTTCCTTTTTTCAATCTTTTCAATCAGCTCGGTTTCGCCCTTAAGGGTTGGGTTAATATGGAAGTGCTTTTTAAACACCTTATTCAAGCCTTCAATGAGATCAGGGGTCTCCAAGTCCGCCAAGCCCTCCAGATCATTGAGTAGATCCCGAGTCATCGCCGTTACCTTCGGCACCGTCCCGGTTATCCGCTGAGCGTGGGCCATATCCACCATCTCCACCATATCCCTAGGCAAGAACTGGTCGTAGCGGCGGAGTTTCCTCTTCGCGTCCTTCAGTCGATAAGATTCCAACACCGGCCGGTCAGCCTTAGCTCGGTCGTAGGCACCCTGCTCCAAGGGAATCTGCATCATCCCAATGAAGTCGTCAGCTTGGGGCAGTTCCTTTTTCAGAAAAGCAACATAGTCATCTAATATGACGGGGTCGTAGTAGCGGTGGATGGCCCCCCTAATACTATTCTCGTAGACGTTGACTTTACCGTCTCTGTTGTAAGAAGGCTTGTCGGGCTTCCAGTAATAATCTTGAGAGACTGTCCACTGAATGTTCTGCGCTCGGACTTCCTCATTTTCATCCGCCGGTCCGCCGACTGCTTTCTCCTCTACTTCCTCATACTCACCATTATCCCTGAGTTCAAATGGGGTGGTCATGATGCTTCCGTTTCAAAGAGTTCGCTGGAATCCTTGATGTCAGGGATTCTCAATAAGACCACATCCCGAACAATATCTTGCTCAAAGCGGTCGAAGGTTTTGTAGATGATGCCCATTTCCATTGCCTGAAGAGGGGATAGTCCCTTTTGCATCAAGCCGATTGCTGCCAACAAACCACGAAGGTCCACGCCCTTGGTAGAGATCTCCGCATGGTCGCTCTTCATCTGGAGGTCATTGAACAAGAGAGCAAATTGCTCGACATAGTCCTTCTTCAGGGTCGGGAACTGCGTAGAAATCAGTTTCTTTAACTCCTGAATACCAATCGTTGGCACCTGAATAACCAGGAAGCGGGAAGTGAGGGCCTCATTCAGCTCTCTAGTGCCCACATAGCCATAGTTCATCGTCGCCACAAAGCGAGTCTCCGGTCTAAGATGAATCCGGTGGTAACCCGGCAGGTCAATAATCCGTCGGTAGTCAAGGACGGCGTGAAGGACAGCAATCGCATCATTCCGGGCCATATTAATCTCATCCAATATCCCAAAGCCTCCCTGCTCAGCGCAAGCAGCGATAGGTCCCTGACGGAACTGGACCTCTCCGTTTTTAAACGTGTCCGCCCCAATCAAGCTGTTGGAATCCGTATTCACGTGGAAGGAGATATTCCAGCTCGGCCTTTTAAACAACCAAGCCAAATTATCTGCAAGGACATTCTTTCCTGTTGCCTTAGGTCCATACAGAAGCAGGTTTTGCCCAGCAAGGATAGCCGAAATTGCCTTCTCCCAAACCGTCTTGCCGTAATAGATGAAGCTGGGTTCGCTTAGTCTTTCCGCTTCCTCTTCGGAAAGGGGATGGTCCTTTATAAATTCTTCCACTTGTTTTAACAAGGCTTCATTCACGCCCTGTTCGCGTAATTGTTCAATCATAGTTTCCTCATTCTCTTGTCGTTCTTTCATTTGGTTCTTTGTCGTGCGCTAAATGTCTCTAGTATACTTATCCAAAAGGTAGACTGTAAAGCATGTAACCCATAATTTGCAAGCAATCGTTTGCCACAAACTAAAAAAGACATGTCGCCTTGACATGCCCAATTTGAAACGTTGTAGTTGTCTTATAAGCTGACGGTACCTGCGAATTCTTCGCCATTGATTGCATAGTATGCAGTGTGCTCTTCTGGCTTAATGTAGATATCTAAAGTCTTGATGTCTTTCATCTTGTTGCCAGCTTCGCGCCAGTGCTTCTTTGCTTCCTTTACAATTAAATCTTGCGTGCATTCTTTTCCAGCAAATTGTACATATAAATTAGTTTTCATGATTGCTCCTTTACGTTACCTTATAATAAACATCGCCTGAACGGCAGATTCATTCTATCAAAGAAAAGCAAATTTGGAAAGTTTTTCGAAGGAAAATGGCTAGATACTGGGCTTTTGTATATTTTCAATGAGGGCCATCCACCCATTCCCAAAACTTTTTCTCAAGCAAAGCAACAGTACAATCATAAGCTGTCTATGACCCAAAGAGGACCAAATAGGATATAATACTATATACATTTGTAACAATTTTACTGGTTCAATTCCAGAACACTATTAGCAAACTTATTGAGGAGAGACAGTGGATCTTTTTGATTTTTTATTAATCGGCGTAGGTGTTTCCATGGATGCATTTTCGGCAGCCATCTGTAAAGGCCTATCCGTTAAACGAATTACCCTAATGCACATGTTAATTGTAGGCTTGTACTTCGGCATCTTCCAAGGCCTCATGCCCGTCATCGGCTACCTCGCCGGTGTCAACTTTAGTGGCATGATCCAAAAGTGGGATCACTGGATTGCCTTCATCCTACTCGGCATCCTCGGCATCCAAATGATCAAGGAAGCTATCGAATGCGAAGAGTGTCCGATTGGTGACTTCACTTACCGGTCTATGATTCCGTTGGCAATCGCCACCAGCATCGATGCCCTAGCCGTTGGTGTGACTTTTGCCTTTTTACATGTCAACATCTTACATGCCGCCCTCATCATCGGTGGCTTCACCTTCCTGATGTCCGCCCTTGGCGTTCGCCTCGGGAACGGCTTCGGCCAAAAATTCCAAAAGCCAGCTCAAATCGCCGGTGGCGTGATACTCATCGGGATTGGGGCAAAAATACTCATAGAACATACTTTGGTTTAGAGAATGGCCCCCATTTTGTGGCCATCCCAAAACCTAATCGCTTTTCTTATTCCACTTTTAAGGGAGGTAGTACATGAACCACGATCAGGATGCCAATAGCGTCCACAAAAAAGAAACTCATGAAAAGAAAAGGGAAGAGAGCCGCCTGAATTTGGAAGCCTTGCATACCGGGAGCGTCATTCTCATTCACTCGCCGGGCATGCGGATCATCAAGACGGGGCTGGCGGTTATTATCTGCCTTCTTCTTGAATACTTACGACAATCCAATAACTTCATTGACTCGCCTATCGCGGCCATCATCGTTCTCCAACAGGACACGAGGAAGTCTTGGTCCGCTGGCCTAGCGAGGGTCATGGGCACAGCCTTTGCAGGTATCTACGCGATTGCCTTCCTTTATCTTGCCACAGGGGTCTTTAACCTCGACTTTTACAGCCTACCTTATCTACTTCTGGTTGGCTTCATGACCATCCCGTTGATGCAGATTCTCGTCCACCTGAAGCAGACCTCTGCAGTCGGTGTTGCTTCCATCGTTTTCTTGCTCGTTTGCCTGTCGGAATCGGCGCTCATCAACCCGATTACCTACGTCCCAAACCGAGTCATTAACACGATTATCGGCATCATCGTCTCCGTCGTTATCAACTGGTTCCCGCTACTTAATAAACTGGGGAAAAAGTACGACGAAGGACGGCAAAGGGCTTACGTCAACATCGATGCCATCCACGACCAGCTGCTCCGATTGCGAGCAGAAGAGGCAGAATTTGAAGCAAAGAAAGATGCAGAACGACACAAAATCCAAGAACACTACGCGGAGGATATGGAAGAATGGCGAAACAAAAACAGGTACTAACCGATAAAAAACGAGTCAAAGACTTGATGAAATACATTGATGCATCACCCACGGCTTACCAAGCGACGGAGGTCCAGAAAAACCTCCTCTTCGAAAACAACTTCGAAGAGCTAGATCGGGCGACCCCTTGGACCCTCAACCCAGGCGACAAAAGATTCCTCATCTTAGGCGATGCCGGCATCATCGCCTTCATCGTTGGAGAAGACAAGTTCGCTCCCTTCCACATCCTGGGCGCCCACAGCGACTCCCCAAGTCTCCGCCTCAAGGAAAATCCCGAGATGAAAAAGGAAGGCTACCGCCTCCTCAACGTCGAACCCTACGGCGGTCTCATTGCCCGAACATGGCTGGATAGACCTCTTTCCATCGCTGGTCGTCTCATTCTAGCTGATGAAAATGGCGGACTACAAACAAAGCTTGTCAATATTGATAGAGACCTGCTCATTATCCCATCTTTGGCTATCCACCAAGATAGAGAAGTCAATTCCAGCGGTGAGATAAAACCTCAAAAAACCCTAATTCCAATCTACGGTCTCGCCGGTGAAGAAAGTCCCGATATTCTGGACATCATCGCCAA
>CAYMYX010000050.1:0-8845 GCA_964394795.1 uncultured Peptoniphilaceae bacterium | reverse complement strand
CCTGCTGCCATCATGCCGATGGATGAGGAGAGCGCAAGGCCATTGATGCCAATAAGGCTGGATAAAAGGAAGTTCAATGGAATATCGAAGAGGACTTGGACAAGCATGATTCGGATCGGTGTCTTCGTATCGTTTACGGAGTAGAAGACGCGAGTAATCAAGATGTAGATCGTTTCTCCAATTAAGGACAAGGAGTAAAAGCGGAGCAAGCCACCTGTGAGGATGGTGGAGGCTCGATTGAAGGCTCCCCGTTCAAAGACGACTTGGATGATAGGTTCCGCTAAGATGAACAAGCCAACAGCAACGGGGATAACGAAGAAATATATCGACTCGATGGAACCGGCGACTTCCTTGTGGTAGTCGTCTTCCTTTTTTTCTTGGACCAGCTTGCTCAGCTTAGGGTAAACCGCCGTTACCCCCGAGGCAATAATGATACCTGAAACCATGGTGATCAGCTTGCTGGCATAGTCCATAGAGGATACGCCACCCGTCTCAAAGAGGGCTGTGGCAATCATCTTGTCGATGACTTGGGCAAGGTCGGTTGCTGCCACGGAAATCAGTATAGGCGCGGCCAGAAGGAAGAAGAATTTCAACTGATTATTCCATTGGAAATCCGGTACGTGACGGTAGCCCGTCTTTTTCAAAGCTGGAATGTAATGGATATATTGGGCGAAGTAGGCTACGGTGTAGCCTATCGGTAAGAGCAACCAGTTTCCCGTCATCGCTGCGAAGAAGCAAAAGACGATGAGCACGACGTTGTTGACAGCAACGGTAATCGAAGGACTGAAGAAATCGTCATGGACGTTGAGGTAACCGCTGAAGGCCGAATTGAAAGCGATCGGTAGGATTGAAAGCACCACGATTCGGATATATAGAGCGGTCTCCTGAATCATCTCCCCTTCCCAACCTTGAGCCAAGAAGGACGCTATTGGGACGGCAAACACAATAACTAAAAAGATAATGACGATTGAAATAACCGCAAGGATATTGGATACGTTGGCAGTAAACCTTCTAGCTTCCTTTATCCCCTTCCCTTTACGGACTGCATTGAAGCGAGGGATGAAGGCAGCAGTGACGGAGTTTAAGATGAAGCTGGACAGCAGAAGGGGCACCAGGGTGGCCATAACATAAACGTCCTTCGTCGCGCTAGTACCTAAAAAGTAACCAAAAATAAGCTCCCGGACTAAGCCAAGAACTTTGGAAAACAATGTGATAATCATCAGTTGAACAGCAAAGCTCATGATAAACCTTCTTTACTTGATCTCGTCTTCATTCATCTCTTCGAGCAAATACTTTCTTACGATTTCAACACTTTGTCTCAAATCAAAACCAGCATCTCGAAGCATTTGGTCATAGGATACTCGCTCCCCTTCCTTTTCAATCTGGCTAAGGGCATCAGCCCATACCGAGGGATCTTCCTCGATCGAAGCAAACTGGACCAAAGGAGTGAGGGCGACCACCTCATCAATATTCTTGGAAATGAGGCAAGGCAGGCCTGATGCTTGGGCTTCCACTAGGGAAAGAGGCAGTCCTTCATATTTGGAGGGAAAGACCAGAACATCAAAAGCAGAATAGTAGTCGGCGACGTTGGTCTTGCTGCCAACGAAAAAGACACTTTCTTTTAATCCAAGGCGAATTACCTTTTCTCGGATTTGTTCTTCCAGATTGCCCTTACCAACTAGGATGAGTTTGGCCGAATTATCCCGTTCGTGGTAACTCTTAAAGACATCTAGAAGATAGTCATGGTTTTTTACGTCGACGAGGTGGCCGATATGGCCCAAGACAAACTCATCGCCTATAGCTAATTCCTTACGGATCTTCGTTCGTTTGGTTGGGCTATAGGCAAATCGGTCCAAGTCAATCGCATTGTGAACCAAGGCATAGGATGGACTTGCCTGTATTTTCTCGGAGAAAGAAAAATCCGCCGCTCCCTGGGAACACGCCCAGTAGCGGTTGGCATACTTGTGAATACTTTTTTTGTGGTGTTTATGAAAGGTTTCCATCTTCCACCCACCGGAAGCCTGAGGGCAGTGGACATGGACGATTCGTTGTCCCACGTTCGCCTTCCAAGCTTGCTTAATCGCTTCTATGGTAGATAGGGTGCACACATGCATCCAGATGGTATCGAAGTGGTAATCCTTGAAGAGCTTTTTCGTTTGCCTAATGTTGGCAAGGAAGTTTTCTCCTCTTCGGGGCACTTGGTGGATGATAAACCCCTTCTCTCTGAGTCGGTCTTCGAAAATGGGCGTTTCGTGGACTAGGAGGTGGATTTCCAACCCTTCTGTGTTCATCAACCGGAGGTGGTTTATAATAAAATTCTCTAAGCCCCCTAACTTTGCAGTGAGCCCGTAGATCAAGATTCTTTTCATGCTGTTTTACTCTTTCCAAATCTCGTCCTCAAAAGATAGAAGACGGCAAAGCTGAGAACGAAGATGCCTAGGATGGCAATCAGTTGGGTCTTTTCGGTAAAGGAGCTGATGATATTAGAGAAGCTCGCCCTTGGGGTGAATAAAAAGTCCCGAGTGACCATAAGCATGACCATTCTGGCAATGATACTCTTGCCATAGAAAACACGGACTAATAAGGCCATTAAGAAGCCATAAAAGACGGATCCAAGGATGACGCCTAGGTAACGGAAGTCTGCATAAAGTTCCGCTATAAAACTGGACCCGGTTCCTAACCCCAGATTCAGATAATCGAAGGGAGATTGGATGAAGCTTAGGACGTGGCTAAGCTGGTGTGTTTCCATCACCACGCTAAGGGACTGACCTGTTGGTCGGACTGCGCCTGTGAAAATGCCCAAAACATCAAACTTGGCAAAGTCAATCAGTTCGCCGAAGCTATAAAATTTGTAGGGTAAGAGTTCTTGATAGTATTGGACGTTACCTATGGTCCTCGCCGATACTCCCTGGTTATAGAAGAAGCGGATGAGGGAGTTCATGAAGCTGTCTGTTATCGTAAGCTTCTCTGTTCCCCTGCTGTCACCAATGCGGATAAACAGGAAAATGAGGATAGGGACGATGATGGCCATAGCTACAATCATCTTCTTTGGAAAACGAACCGGTTTGCTCCGCATCATAAAATAGACGACAACAATCAACAGATTGAGGGCAATGGGATTTCGCAACCCTTGGAAGAGTTCAATAACGCTTCCTGCCAAAAACAGAAGCGTTGGTAGGAAGATATGCCGCCTTCTTGGCAGCGTAGCCAAATAGATAAAGTAAGCTGAAAAACTCATCCGTCCAACGATATCCATTAAACGCATAAAGGTACTCATCTGGCCAGCGATGATATAGGACTGGCGGTAGCCAACAGACCGGATATATTGAAGTTCATTAAAAAGAAAGTAGAGGTGGCAGACGACAGTGAAAAAGAAAATGTAGAGGGAAATTGTCCGCACTGTTTTGATAAAGTCAGGATTACGTTCTAACCAGGTTTTCTTCTCCCAAAGAGTCAGGCTACCGAAGTCCTTCTTCTCTGGTTCAGAATCTTGGTTACTTCTCCTTCTCTTTGGTAGGAACCTTCTCAGTTTCCACGTAGCGAGGGTCAGCAAAGAATAAGTTAAGCCACGGAAACGGTCACCACTCTTGATAAAGTTTCGATAAGTACGCATCACATAGGTAATCGATAGGGTGAACAAAGATAAGGTAATTAAGAGGATCATTCTGGTGGCAATGGCTCGTTCAAAGCCCATCTCAAAGAGACCGACATACTCATAATCGGCCTGGAAGAAGGTAGTAACAATAAATCGGCTCAACAAAAAGAAGGTTAACGTAAAGTTAAAGAGAGCAAAAATAATATTCCTGTTGATGTTGTGGAAACAGTAAAGAACGTTATGGGCAAGTACGCAAACACTGGATATTACTAGGATATAGGGGTTGTTCTGAAAGATAGTGCCTACGATGAGCAGGATGGCCGCAATGTCGATAAAGATATTCTCTAACTTGCTGTGCCAAAGTCCTTCCGTAAATCTCGTTAACATTTTTTCCATCTTATTCCCCTTGTTCTCTGCCCAGCTCGACTACTTTGCCATAGCCAAAATCATAAAGAAGGTTGTGGTAACCATCCTGGTCTTCGACAAGCATCAAAGCAAATCGCGGACGTACATTCGCGATGGTTCCCCCTTCCGGCATAGGTGACTCAATTTGTTCCGAAATACCTTGGGCCGATGTTGGTTCATGAAATTCGATTCGCTTCACATCTTCTGCTGCCGCATCGTAGTAGGTAAAGCGGTAGCTGTGAATGGTGTAGTCCGTCATATTGTCGATGTAGGAAATCATGTTAGCTGGTTCACCGTTATCTCCCATATTCAGTTGCATGTTGGGAAGAATATACCGGGCCATAGGGTCAAACTCCTCCACCAACTCATATGCAAGGATCCGTTTGTTTTCATTGATCCATTCATACTCATATAACCTGAAGGTATCCGTAAAGCTTCCTTCCTTAACAAAGAGGCTGTTTTTTAAAGCTTGGCTGCGAGGGACGTCTGCCTTGAAATCACTGGTTACTGCTCCTGGAGCAATAAATTCATTTATGGTTACTGTTCTTTTCTCCCCTGCTTCATCAATCTCCACCGTCACTTCACTGATATAGAACTTGGAGACATTTTCGAGATAGTAAAAAGGTTCCTTATTGACGTAGTGCTTCCGAAGGCGCAGTGCCTTGCCGAAATCCTTGGGTTGAATCTCATCGATTTCTTCGGTGCCGGAATAGGCGTCGAGCATCTCCATTGCCTCCGAATATTGATCCAAGAGATTATCATCCGTGACCCCCTTGTTTCTCATTTCGGCCGTGTTGTACCACCAGGCTAAAATCACGAGAAGGAGGGCACTGATACCTATGGTCGCCAAATATTTGCTTTGCTTGTCTTTAAAAAATCTTTTTCCATTCTTCATAGTAGTCCCGCTTAGTTAACTGGCATTTCGGTTGATGTTTTCTCGTTGAAATACGCTTTTAATTGTGTAAAGTATAATTTTTAAATCGAGGAGAAAAGACATATTATCCACATAGTAGAGATCGTTCTTTTCCCTTTGCTCGGATGTGGCAGCGTTCCTTAGCATGGCCTGATTGTAGCCCGTTATGCCGGGCAAGACCGTGAACTTCCGAAGGAAACTCTCTGAATAGTTATACTCGTTTCCCGTTGGAGAAGGTCTGGGTCCCACAAAGCTCATATTGCCTAAAAACACATTGAATATCTGAGGAAGCTCATCTATAGATGTCTTGCGGATAAAGCGGCCGACCTTGGTCACCCTAGGATCATCCTCCGCATTATACGTTGTCCCATCCTCGTTTCTTATATCCGGGGCATTCACCTTCATGGACCGAAACTTGTACATCTTGTAGGGGACCATATCCTTGCCCAAACGATTCGCATTGTAAAAAACTGGGCCTCGGTCTTCCAGCTTGATAGCGATCGCCACCGGAATAACCACAAGGAGGACCACCAAAGAGGCCGGTATGGAAACCAGCAAATCCAGCAGCCGTTTAATAAACTTCCTGTACATCGTGTCCTTCCATCTCTCGTCGTATTTCTTCTAAAGCCTCACTGAAGCTGTATTGATGCTCAAAGCCCAAGAGTTCCTTTGCCTTCTGCCCGGAAAAGTAGGAAGAAGGGATGCTTTCATCCACACCCTTATCCTCAATGTCCTGACGGTTATCAAAAGCCTCATTAATCTTTTTAGCGACTTCCAAATTAGTGAATGCTTCGCCACTACCGATATTGAAAGGACCGTGACCCTCTTTAAACAAACTCGTCGCTAACGCAAGCGCTGCATCCTTCGCATACAAAAACTCCCGCTTACTCAGTGAATCCTTCACTTCCAAAGGCTTATTCAAGTAGGCCTTTCGAATAAAGATATTGATCATATAGTTGTTTTTCTCTAGCGCACCAAAAAGGTGGGCCATACGCAGGGATTTAACCTTCATCCCGTATCTATTAGCGTACCACTCCCCAATCATCTCGCTGGAAAGCTTAGCGATCCCATACATGCTGATTGGCGTAGCCGCCTGATCTTCCGTCCATGGCAACAAATCCTCATCGGAATACACCGATATGCTGGACGCAAAGACCACATGCTTGATGCCGCAGTTCTTCGCCGCCTCAAGGACGTTCTGGGTCAGTATTTCTCCCTCGTGGAACTCTTCTATTCTGGGTTGGGCACCCCGCTTAGCCGCTAGGTGAATAACGCCGTCAACGTCTGCCAACACCGCTTCCAAACTCTCCACGCTGTAGTCGGTTTCCCGAAGCTCGTAGTCGAAATCCCTATTCTTCGTAGAAAGCACAACAGGTTCATGGCCTTGCCTGACCAATTCCTTTAACAAGTAGGCACCCAAGAAGCCCGTACCGCCGGTGACAGCAACCTTTTTAGGACTCATAGATAAAGTATCCAATCTTTTCGTACTTGCCGTTAACCGGACGAATTTCATCTCCCTGCTTGTAATAACAGTAGGAAGGATACTTATCCAGCTCATCTTGGTAGTCGTCGTAATTGGCTTTTGTTCCCGGCTCTTGGCAGATGAACTCAAGGGTAATTCCCTTATCGCTATCCGGTAAGTCCTTGAGTTTATCCAACTCGGACACGTCTCCATAGAGGAGGTGCTCAAAAGTCAATTTTAATAGATTGAAGCCGCGATAGCGTTCCAGAATGTTCCACATGTGGCAGCCATCGATACGTGGAGTAATCTCGATGATATAAGGCTCGTCGTTCTCCACCTTAACTTGGGCATATACAGGTCCGTTATTAATCTCCAATACGCTACAGGCATTCTCCATAATACGGCCTAGCTTCTCTGTCGATTCCTTACTCAAGACCTGAGCAGGAACGATATGCTTATGAATTAAGCCAAAGTAGTCATCCCAGGTTTCCCTATCGGAAGCTTGGATGAATCGAATCTGACCGTCCACCATGTAACCGTTAACGGAAATTTCAGGCCCTTGAATGTACTGCTCAGCGATCACTTTCTTCGATCTGGAATAAGGTAGAGCGCTTTCGAAGGCCTCTTTAAACTCCTCCTCATTATGGACAACGGTAATTCCCCTCTGCCCTTGGGAGTCGGACGGTTTAACAATAAAAGGATAAGGAAGCTCTAGCTCTTCCTCCCCGGTCTCCAGCACCTGATAATTCACATTGCCTTCAAAACCTTGGCCTAAAGTATCCCGTAAAAAGTCTTTTTTGTTACAAATCAGCGCAGTTTTCTCGGAAACGAAGTGGGGCATGCCTAGCTGCTCGCTGATAGCCGAAGCTTGGGGCATCGCCAAATCCGATCCCGTAGAATAGACCGCATCGATGTCGTTCTCTTTAATAAAGTCGATAACCGCTTCAGTATCCATGAAGTTAAGAGGCACAAAGTGGTCTGCAGCCTCAGCGCCAGGCCCATCATTCTTTTGGGCAATGGCATAAACCTCAATGCCCATCTTCTGAAGTTGCTTAATCGCATCCTCTTGAACCGCGGCAACACCAAAAATTAACACTCTTTTTTTCATTAATTCCTCCTTAGGAAGACCAACAAATCATTGTTGTTATTTTACCATATAACAGCTGCTACTGGGTATTCAAGCCACCTACTAGCTAAGTAAAAACCATCGTTGCCAACTGATAGACCACCGGCAAGCTCAGCACAGATAATAGCGAAGTTAGGCTAGTAATCTGGGAGGCATACTTCGTATCCTGCCCTGCGATACTCGCCTGCATAGACATGTTCATGGCCACGGGGCAAGCAAAGATGACCGTCGTTACGATTTTGAAGGTACTGTTCCCAGGCATGAAGTATAGGATTCCAATCGTCAACACCGGGAACAGTAAGAGCTTGACGAAACTGGTGAACCAAGCTCTGGGCACGGTAAAGATCTCCAACAACTTTCCTGCGCTGAGAAAGACGCCTAACAGAATCATGGCAATCGGTGTGTTCAGGCTAGTAACCAGATTTACTGAGCTCATCAGAAAAGCGGGAATTTGAATCTGCAATAAGTAAATAATTAAGCCAATGATAAAGCCAATGCTAGACGGATTCATAATCAGGTTACGCAAAGAAAAGCTGGACGTCATCTTCATCAATCTTGCGCCGAAGGTCCACACGAAAATATTCGAAATGATAATGCCTGGTGTGACGTAAATGATCGCTTCAGGTCCAATTACCGCACTGATTAAAGGGATCCCGATAAAAGCCTTATTGGAAAAGATAACCGCATAACGGTCAATGATATTGTCCTTACCAAAGATTAATCGGGACAGAACGATATAGACAAGGGTTAGAAAACCTGCTATCACAAACACCATCAGTAAGGTAAGCGCCTCCTGGGGATCATAAGGGCGGACAAACGACTTGATGATGGTCAGTGGGATGACATAAGTCATCAGGACTCTACTCAGCTTGGTGGCGGTGACTCCATCCAAAAAGCTCTTGTTGCCCAAGTAAAAACCGAAGGCCCCGACGATCATAAAGGACAGCATCTGGGATGCTACTATCTCCATAAATTCCTCAATTCTAGTAATAAACTAAAAAGATTATATCATGCTTAAACCAATGAGTAATAAGAAAGGGATACCAGAGCCGTGCAATCTTGGCCATAGTATCCCCATATTAATCTTATCTTAACATCTGTGATTTTCTCTTGTTTAAGCCAGGTAGCCTTGTCCGTCGAGCTTCGTTAGAAGGAGTTCGACAATCTTCTGGAAGGTTTCGCCAGACAATTTACCTTGGTCGATTACCTCTTGCTCATCAAGCTTACCACCCAAACCGGCAGCCATATTCGTCGCCAGAGAAATCGCTCCGATGCGAGGAACCTGCATATGGTGGGCAGCGATCGCTTCAACGACCGTGCTCATGCCGCACATATCTGCACCCA
>CAYMYX010000049.1:0-8913 GCA_964394795.1 uncultured Peptoniphilaceae bacterium | reverse complement strand
GCACTCTAACCAACTGAGCTAATGGCCCGCGTTCAAATATTATAAACAATGTGGATGGCTTTTGCAAGTTTTTGGGAAAGGTTAGTCCCCCATGCCTCGGCGGTCTTCCAGGGCTCTGGATAAGGTAAGCTCGTCGTAGTATTCGAGACTGCCGCCGACGGGGATACCGCTGGCAATCCGAGTGACCTTGACGTCAAACTTCTTGAGCAGCTCGGCGAGGAAGAGCATAGTCGTTTCGCCTTCAACGGTGGCGGAGATGGCCAGGATGACTTCCTTCACTTTCTGGTCGCTGTCGTCGGTGCCGGGCAGGTTGGCTGATGCTTGCATTCGGTCGAGCAGGTTATCGACGCCAATTTGATCGGGACCGAAGTCTTGCATCGGAGACAGGAGACCGTCCAGGACATGATAGGTGCCTCGGTAGCTTCCGCCTCGCTCGATGGCGATCAGATTGGTGATATCCTCCACCACACAGATAGTGGAGTGGTCACGACTTCTGTCGGCACAGATGGAGCAGACTTCCTGCTCGGTGATGTTGCCACAGACAGAACAGTGGTGGATCTTTTCTTTTACATCGCGAAGAACCGAAATGAAGTTGTCGATTTGAAAATCTTCAAGCCCAACGGTATGCAAAGCAAGGCGTTGGGCTGTTTTTTTACCAATCGTCGGTAACTTTCGGTACTGCTCGATGAGATTTTCTAGGGATTCAGGAAACTCGTTCATTATAGACCTGGAATGTTTAGTCCGCCGGTCAAGCCGCCGACTTCTTTGTCTTGTAGTTCGTTGGCTTTATTCATAGCGTCGTTGACCGCAACGAGAATCATATCTTGAAGCATTTCGACATCGTCCGGATCGACGATTTCAGGATCAAGTTCGATGCTAAGGACTTCCTTATTTCCGTTGATGCGGACGGTGACCATCCCGCCACCGGCAGTCGCTTCAAGTTCAGTCTCGTTGACTTTCTCTTGTGCCTCTTCCATCTGCTTTTGCAATTTTTGCATCTGCTTCATCATGTTATTCATGTTTCCGCCGCCGCCAAATTGTCTTCCTCTTGCCATGTTATCCTCCTCCAATTTCGTCGGTGTAATATCTTTTTCTTTGATAGGTCTATTATAGCAAATATGGGCCTTAGTTCGAATCGCCCTCTTGAATTTCAAGAAGGTCTGCAGGAATCAACTGCTCCAACTTTTCTTGAATGGGGTCCTTTGCTTCAGTTTGCTTTTCTTCAGCTTGCTTTTCTTCAGCTTGCTTTTCTTCAGTTTGCTTTTCTTCACCTTGTTTTTCTTCAGGTTGGGGTTCGGGCTCAACAGGTTCTGGTTCTTCCACCACGGGCTGGGCGTCCATTTCTTGGGCCATCCCTCCGTCTTCCCCACTATCGTCCCCATCTAGAACAGGTTCTTCGACATAGGCTTCGTCATCATCCCCTTCGAGGACATGAGTAGGCACATCGCTTCGGGTGGCGACATGGACCTGGTATTTTACTCCGACCATTTCTTCGAGGGTATCCTCAATCTCCGGCGCTTTTACGCCGATAACCTGAATGAGAAAAACTTCTTTGTCAGGATAGATGAACCAAACTTGATCCTTATAGGTAAGAACTTCTTCAAACCGACCTACAAGCTCTTGGCGAAGGGCGGCCTTGTCGTTAAGCTTGCCATAGAAATCGGCCGACCGTTCGTCGATCCAACGGATGGGGTCCTGTTCAAAGGGGTTCTTTCGTTTGTAGATTTTGGTTTTACTAGCTTCCGCCTTTGCCTCAACTTTTGCTTCAGGCTGCTCCACTGGTTCAGGCTCAACAGCCTTGGGTTCTTCTTTTTGAACGTCTACCTCTTCAACAAAGGATTCCTCTTGAATCTCTTCCTCAGGTTCTGGAGCTGCTACTTGGTCAGGTGCATGTTCACCCTCTTCCCGCTGACTTACAGCTTCTATCGCAGCTATTGCGTCATGCTGGGTAGAGCTCTGCGTTTGGAAAGAACTTGCCGGCGCAACGACCAAAGTCCCCTCCCGCTTCCACTCCCCAAGAATGTCCGCCACTTCATTTTGGACGACGACTTCGGGAATCTGCCACCGTTCGATGGTAGCGAGCTTGGCTTCGAGGGATTCGATGCGGGAGTTGAGGTCCTTCATCGACTTGTGGTTGATGAGCTTGATGACAGTAGTTTCCATGAGGATTTGCCCGTAGTCTGACCGTCTCATCCACTGCTCGGTTTCGAGCAGGATTTCGATGGAATCGAGAATTCGTTGAACTTCAACCTGCTTGCAAAGCTCTTGAATCTGGTTGGCTTGATCAAGGTCAGTTTGCAAGATGGAGATATCTTCCGTCGCCTTGTAGAGGAGCAGGAGGCGGAAGTAGGCAATCATCTCTTTGAGGAAGTTTTCTGCGTCTTTACCGGATTGAAGGATCTCCTCCATCCGCTGAAGAGCTTGCTTCCTTTGGTTTTTGAAGATCATATCCGTCAGTTGGTAGATTGCGGAGAAGCCAACTGTGCCTAGAACGGAGTCCACGGTTTCTTGGGTAATGACGTCGACCTCGTTGGTCATGACCTGGTCGAGGAGAGATAGGGCATCTCGCATGGCCCCATCTGCGGCAATGGCGATGGAGCGGATTGCCTCATCGTCAATTTTCCTGCCCATCTGGGCGGTGATGTCTCGGACGTTGTCCTCGATGGCTTGTAAATCTATGCGCTTGAACTCGTAACGTTGTGTACGAGAAAGAATCGTAATGGGAATTTTTTCCAGCTCGGTGGTGGCCAGGATGAAGATGAGGTGCTCGGGTGGCTCCTCCATAATTTTTAGGAGGGCGTTAAAGGCGTCGTTGGTGATCATGTGAGCCTCATCGATGATGTAGACCTTGTATTTTAGCTGGGTTGGAGGGTAGATGACCTTGTCCCGGAGGTCGCGGACATCGTCGATACCACGGTTGGAAGCGGCATCCATTTCGACGACGTCCATGGTGGTTTCGTCGAGGATGGCCCGGCAATTCTCACATTCGTTGCAAGGATTGCCGCCTACGGGGTTCAGGCAATTCACGGCACGCGAAAAGATCTTGGCACAGGACGTCTTTCCCGTTCCTCGCGAGCCGGAGAACAGGTAGGCGTGGCCAATGTTGCCCGTGTGGACCTGATTCTTCAATAGATTGGTTATGCTTTTCTGATCACGGACCTCATCGAAAGTCTGTGGTCGATACACTCGATACAATGCTTTATTCATAGTCGCCTCCGTGATTTATTTTAACATAACGGTATGTAAAAAGAACCAACCTGCCGGCTGGTTCTTTCCATATTCGATTCAATTATGCTTCGTCTTCAATCGCTTCCTTGATAAAGGTGCCTGCTCTTAGCTCTTGGAAAGCTTGGCGAAGTTCTTCTTCGGTATTCATGACAATTGGTCCACCCCAAGCAACGGATTCGTTGAGCTCAGGAGAGGCCATCCAAACCACTTCCGCAGCCTCTGTCGCTTCGATGGTGACGCTACCTTCAGAGACCAGAATGTCAGTCTTCTCACGGATTTCTTGACCGTTGACCGTGACGTCGCTGAGCAAGGTGAAGAGGTGGGTCGTGTAGCCGTCCTTCACGTCCATGGTGATGGACTCACCGGCTGGAATATCGATAGCGTAGAAGTCCATCGGATTGTGGTGGGCTTGGAAACCTTGGTTTCCTTCGTAGTCGCCGGCCAAAACGCGGACTTTGCTGTTGTCAACTTCGACGACTGCGGCATCTTCCGGATTGACTTCCTGGTACTTAGGTGCGGTCATCTTATCCTTTTGAGGAAGGTTGAGCCATAGCTGGAGACCAAGCAAACGGTCTTGCTCCTCAAAAGTCTCCGAGTGCAGGATTCCAGAACCTGCGGTCATCCATTGGATCATGCCAGGCCCGATGGTCTTCTTGTTGCCCATGGAGTCTTCGTGAGTGACGTGCCCCTGAGACAGGTAGGTAATCGTCTCAATACCGCGGTGGGGGTGCGTTGGGAAACCAGCCTTGTAGTCGTCATAATTGGTGGAGTCGAAACTATCCATCATCAGGAAGGGGTCCCATTTCTCAATGGTAGGTCCTCCGAGTACGCGAACGAGTTTAACGCCTGCGCCATCCACTGCAGGTTGTCCTTTAACGGTGTGTAAAATTTTAGCTTCCATCATATACCTTTCCGAACTTTCGCAAAAGTCTGTATAATTCTCTCTTCTCATTGCTATCCAAAACGCTGTAGGCCTCATCAATGCGGGCCATATGCTTGGGCAATATCTCTTCCATCACTTCAATACCCTTCTTTGATAGGGATAAGTGCTTTCTTCGTTTGTCCTTCTTGTCGACCTTCTCAATAATTAACTTTTCTTTCTTGAGATTCTGGATGACGACTGGGAGGTTTCCTGCTGTTGTCAGAATGAGTGTATGCAGATCGCGTTGGGACAGCGTTCCCTTATGGTAAAGGGCTTCCATGACAGCAAACTGAGTTTTTGTCAGGTCCGATTCCCGTAACAACTGATCCAAGTTGCGTTCCAACTGGAGCAAGTTCCGTGACAGTAATATATATATCGCTGAATTTAGTTTCATCTCGCTCCTCCTTAATATATCTAACTAGATATATTTTACCGTAAAGCCTTGAAAATGTCAACACGAGGCTAGCTTCTTACTTTACTCATACCCAAGTCATGTCGCCAGAAAGATGAACGAGGCAAGTTGGAACGAAAAAAGGGAGCTTCCGCTCCCCTCTGTAGCTTGCCTAACGCAGATCAAAGCGCTCAAAGACAATTTCTTTTTCAATTAATTCGCCACCGCTGTAGTACTTAATGGTGGCCGTGTCTCCCAACTCGTAGTTGACGAGAATGGACTTCAGGCTGTTCATTGATTCGACGGGATTGTCGTCAATCGAGACGATGATGTCCTCCGGTTGAATGCTGGCCTTAGCAGCAGGCGATCCCGCATAAACCTCATGGACAACGACCCCCTTATCCACGGGTAGTTCGCCGGTGCTGTATTGCCAAGCGATCTGAACATTGTAACCCATAATACCGATGTAAATCGGTTCATATGCTCCTGTGTCGATAACCTTTTGGACAATCGGCTTAGCAATATTGATTGGAATGGCAAAGCCGATACCATCGGCAATCTGCGGTCTGGCGGTGTTGATCCCGATGACCTCTCCCCTCGAATTAAGAAGAGCACCACCGGAGTTACCCGAGTTGATGGCTGCATCGGTTTGAATCAAACCGTCCATGATGTTGCCGTCATTGAGGGTGATGGATCTTTCCAAGCCTGAGATAAAGCCCGAGGTCAGTGTGGATTGAAGGTCTAGACCTAGCGGATTACCGATGGCAATCGCCTTGTCCCCAACCTGGACGGTGGAGGAATCCGCCAACTTCGCGACCGGTAAACCTGTCCGATCTACCTTGATGATAGCTAAATCCAGCGTCTGGTCATGCCAAAGCAAATCTGCGTCGACCTCGTCCCCATCATGTAGACGAACGGTCAACTTGCTGGCGTTACCGTTATCGACGACGTGGGCGTTGGTTAAGATGTAACCGTCACTTGACACGATAACGCCAGAACCCACCGCCTGCATGAATTGGGATGGTGCCGTCGCGTTGGAGAAAGTATCTAAGCCAGACCCTTGCATCGTCGTCGTGATGCCAACGATGGAGGGAATCGCTTCTTCAGCCACTACATTTTCGATTGTCTCCCCATCTTCGATGCTTAGGGGTGTCGATGGGGTTTGGCTAACCGTGGAAACCTCTTCTTTCGTTGTCGTGGTTGCTTCCAAGGGGATGGCCCCCGTGGTGAACAAAGCGACAACCGCCAACGCTCCGATGAAGGAACCGAACAGCGTGAGCAATATATTCTTAAACCAAGATGACTTAGGTCTGTAGTTGCGCTGGATTTCATCTCGGACCAGCTTTCTCACCTCGGTATTTTGGTCATAAGCCGAAGACGACTGGCTGGTCGCCCTTTGCTGGTAGTACTGACTGCTTCTCGAGGGATTGTAATGGTAGCTCTCTCCCTCCTGGCGATAGGGGTCGCCCCCACGCTCGTAATTGTTGTTATGGTTAGCATACGACTGGTTGTCCTGATTCTCCTGGTTCTCAGGTCTCCAGTCCCCATTGTTATATCTGTTGTCACTCATACTGGTTGCGGAATATCCGCGTCCTCCTTCCTTTGTTACCTTCTACTTTTGGGCCATGTCCTTGGGTCCTCCAGTAGCTAATTTCATTGTATCTTGTAATAGGAATGGTAGGGGAAACATTTGAAGGAAATATGTTTCTTTAATTTTCTGCCTTGTAACTTTTTTGGTTGCAAGAAAAAATTAATATATGGCCCTCGATTAGGCGGCGACTAACGTTTAGACTCTTCTTGATATCCCCCTGTCAATTAATCCTAGTTTCATGTCTTGTAATCCCAAAATAGATATGCTAAATTGTGTATTGTAGTCTAACGAAACACTACATGTTGTGGAATTATAGAAAAATTTATGGAAAACCTGTAACAGATTTCGATGATCCCTGGGCATCCCCCACAGGTGAGGATGCCGTTTTTTTCGCTCTACACGGACGGAAAAACGATTGCACGCAGATGAAGATTCTGCAACATTTTAAGCTAGTTACCAGATGGATTCGAAGGAATAATGAACGTATTGATGAAGGAGAAAGAAATGAAAGTTGAGAAACGAAACGGTACCGTCGTCGATTTTGACTCGTCGAAAATTGCCATAGCGATTAAGAAGGCCATGATGGAGGGCGAAAACCAACTCAATGAGGAGTTAGCCGACCGCATCGCCGCAGATTGCGAAACGTATTTTGAAGACCGAGAGACGGTCAATATTGAAGAGATTCAGGATTATGTCGAAATCGAATTGATGCGCTATGCACCGGAAGTGGCCAAGCGCTACATCATCTACCGCGTAGAAAGAGCGAAGCTTCGCCTCCACGGATGGGACATGACCGACCTTCAACGAGACATCTACGAGAGCAAGTACCAATTCGATGACGAGCCTTTCGACGCCTTCCTCGCCCGCATTTCCGGCAACAACGAGCCTATCATGAAGATGATTCGTGACAAGAAGATCATGCCCGCCGGCCGCATCCTTGCCGGTCGCGGTCTAGACAAGCACGGCAGAAAGCTCACTCTTTCTAACTGCTACGTTATGCCCCAAGTAGAAGATAACATCGAATCCATCTTTGATACCGCCAAGTGGATGGCCCGTACCTATTCTTACGGTGGTGGCGTTGGCCTTACCCTGTCCAAGCTTCGTCCAAAGGGGGCTGTCGTCAACAACGCAGCCGCTACGACCACCGGCGCGGTTTCCTTCATGGACCTTTACTCCATGACCACAGGACTAATCGGTATGCGCGGCCGTCGCGGCGCCCTGATGTTAAACCTGGACGTTACTCACCCCGACATTGAAGAATTTGTCGATGTAAAGAACGACCTCAACAAGGTTACCTTCGCCAACATCTCCGTCAACGTCAATGATGAGTTCATGGAAGCGGTCAAAGCGGACCAAGACTTCCTCCTACACTTTGACGTGGAATCCACCGGTGAAAAGATCGAACGTAAGGTCAGCGCAAGAGACCTTTACCGCAAGCTTTGCTACAACAACTGGAACATGGCCGAGCCTGGCATCCTCTTCAAGGACCGCATCGACTCCTACCACCTGATGAGCGAAGATCCAGACTTTGAATACGCCGGCGTTAATCCCTGTGCAGAAGAGCCACTACCAGCTTTCGGTGCTTGTAACCTTTCATCCATCAATCTAGGTGCCTTCGTTCTCCACCCCTTTACCGACCGTGCGGAAGTCGACTGGCATGGCCTGAAAAAAGCTGTCCACGACGGCGTAAAATACCTCAACGAAGTTCTCGATGAGAACGCAGAGCTCCACCCCCTACCAGAGCAACGCGAAAGTTCCAAGAACCTTCGCCAAATCGGCTTAGGTATTATGGGTCTTGCCGACATGTTCATCAAGTTGGACATCCGCTACGGTTCCGACGAATCCCTTGAGCTGATCGACAAGTTGGGCTCATCCATCGCCAACGACGCCCTTCAAGCGTCCGCCCTCCTAGCCAAAGAAGACGGGCCATTCCCCTTCTTCAAAAAGGATGCCGTCCTTGCCTCAGACTTCCTGAAGACCGTCGCAACGGACGAAACGATGGAGATGGTCGAGAAATATGGCCTTCGCAACTCCCAGCTTCTAACCATCGCTCCAACGGGGTCCATCTCCACCCTAATCGGTTGCTCCAACGGTGTAGAGCCTATCTTCCAAATCTCCTACACCCGCAAAACCGAATCCATCAACGGTGGCGTCGACACCTACTACAAGGTCGTCACCCCAATCATCAAGCAATTCATGGACGCCAAGGGTCTCAAGGATGAAGAGAACCTTCCAGAAACCATCGTCACCACGGCCAACCTTAACTACAGAGACCGTATCGAGGTTCAAGCCCACTGGCAAAAGTACATCGACGCCTCCATCTCCTCCACGGTCAACCTTCCCGAGGAAACTACCGTCGAAGAAGTCGAAGAGCTTTACCTCTACGCTTGGGAGCAAGGTCTAAAGGGAATCACCATCTACCGCGATGGCTGTGCCCGTTCAGGTATCCTCATCACCGACAAGACCAAGAAGAAAGAAGCCGTCGAAACCGATCCACAAAAGCGGATCCAACAGCTTCAAGACGAAATCAACGACATCGTCAATGACTCCCTCGCCAAAGATCCAGACACCTGCCCAATGTGTGGCGGTACCATGATGGTCGCCGGCGGCTGTGAAGAATGCCAAGACTGTGGCTACAGCCCTTGTGCAATCTAATCCATCCCCAAAACAAAAACAGAGCTGTTGCAGAATTCTGCAGCAGCTCTTTTCAATTCCCTATCAATTTCTCACGGCCTCTTCACCGTTTCTCGTCGCCTCAGCCCTCTTAATCTTATTCCCACT
>CAYMYX010000048.1:0-9990 GCA_964394795.1 uncultured Peptoniphilaceae bacterium | reverse complement strand
TTCGATAAAATCTATTACAACTGGACCGACAATATTCGGGACTGGACCATTTCCCGCCAGCTGTGGTGGGGGCACCGCCTACCTGTTTGGTACTGCCAAGACTGCGGTGAGATCATCGTCCAGGAAGAGGAGCCAACGACATGTCCGTCCTGTTCGTCCAGCAAAATCGAACAAGATCCGGATACTTTAGATACCTGGTTCTCATCGGCTTTGTGGCCTTTCTCCACGTTGGGGTGGCCAGAAAAGACGGCTGATTTCGACAAGTTTTTCCCCACAGATACCTTGGTGACCGGTTACGATATTATCTTCTTCTGGGTTATCCGGATGATCTTCAGCTCCTTGCACCATACGGGGGAGATTCCTTTCGACCACGTTTACTTTACAGGTCTTATCCGCGACGAGCAGGGACGGAAGATGAGCAAGTCCTTGGGTAACGGCATCGATCCTTTGGAAGTGATCGATGAGTTTGGGGCGGATGCCCTTCGCTTCACTTTGGTTACCGGAAATTCACCGGGCAACGATACCCGATTCTCCGAGGATAGAGTTCGTGCCAGCCGGAACTTCGCTAACAAGTTGTGGAATGCGACACGTTTCGTCCTGATGAACTTGGAAGACGGCAAGACTTACGACTACGATAAGAATGATTTGGAATTGGAAGACAAGTGGATCCTCAGCAAGCTGAATAAGGCGAAAATGCAGATTCAAAAGAATCTGGAAAACTTTGAGATTGGTTTGGCTGCCGGAGAAATCTATGAGTTTATCTGGTTCGTTTTCTGTGATTGGTATGTTGAGTTTGTGAAGCCTCGCCTGTATGGCGAAGAGGAGAGCAGGAAGAATGTTGCTCTTGGCGTCTTAAGTCAAGTGTTGACGGAGAGCATCAGCCTCCTTCACCCCTTCATGCCGTTCATTACGGAAGAAATCTGGCAGACGCTGCCAGGTGTTGAAGGAAAGATTATTCATGCGGATTTCCCAACGGCTAAGGATGAAGATACGCATGCTGACGCGGAAGAAGCGATTGATCTAGCTATCGAAGCAGTTACGGCAATCCGTAACGAACGCCAGTCCAGAGACATTGCCCCAAGTAAGAAGAGTCCAGTTATCTTCTATGCAGAAAAGGAAGAGGTTCGTGGCTTATTGGATCAGATTAGCTACGAATTTAAGAACTTGGCTTCGGCATCCGAAGTTGAAGTGCTAGAAGAAGAGCCTCATTTGGATAATGCTGCAACCATCGTGTTGGAACAGATGAAGATTTATTTGCCGCTTGACGGCTTGATCGATTATGGTGCCGAGCTGGATAAATTGACTAAGGAATTGGAGAACGCTAAGCAAGAGGTCGACCGTGCGGAGAAGAAATTAGCCAACAAGGGCTTCACGGATAAGGCACCTGCAGCTGTGGTCCAAAAGGAAGAAGAGAAGCTGGAAGCCAACAAGAAGTTGATGGCCGAAGTTGAGCAAACCATCGAAGAAGTCAGAAGAAAGATGGAAGGTTAAGATGTTCGAGGACTTTAGCCAGCTCTACGACCAGCTGATTTTTGATATTGACTATGATGCTTATGCTGAGAGGGTTATGGATGAGCTGAAGGTGGCAGGCTTTGATAAGGGCAGCCTTTTGGAAGTCGGTTGCGGGACAGGGAATCTGACGATGCGACTGGCTCCACAAGCTGACTATGTCTATGCCATCGATTTGTCGCAGGATATGCTGAATGTGGCGTGGTCCAAGTTGGCTGACTATGCCAATGTGCAGCTCAGTTTGCAGGACATGAGGGAGATGGAGGTGCCAAGAGTCGAGGGCTGCGTCAGCACCCTCGACACCTTCAACTATGTGGATGAGGAAGGCTTGAGGGCGACCTTTGAGCGGGTGGCCGAGGCTTTGGTACCAGGAGGAGCCTTCGTCTTCGATATCAACTCCGAATTCCGTCTACTGGAGGAAATTGGTGGCGGAACTTGGATCTTCGAGAAGGACAATGTTTTCTACACCTGGGAAAGCGAGGTGGAAGGCGACAGAGTAAGCTCCTGGCTAACCTTCTTCGTTGAGGGAGAGGATGGCCGGTATGACCGGATTGATGAAGAGCAGGTTCAGTACTATCACTCGCCGGAGAGGGTTCAAGGGTTACTTGAAGAAGCAGGGTTTGAACAAGTGAGGCTCAAGGACTTCGACGGTGGCGGCGACCTCCATGACGAGACGAGGCGGATCCTCATCAGCTGCCGGAAAAAGAGGAGCGGTTGGGAAAACGAGGGCATGGCCCACTAAAAGGGATGAAAACCCACCCTGACGGGGATAGATTTTCGTGATGGTTACTAAGGGGCAAGCGGTTTCTCAAATTCGACTTTTCTCAATTCATCAATTGACACCACCCAAACTTCATGATAATCTTAAGCAGTAGTCATAAGACTAGAATGAATTTTTGGAGGAATTGAATTAATGGTTAAAGGTACAGTTAAATGGTTCAGCGCAACTAAAGGATACGGATTCCTTTCTACAGAAGATGGACAAGATGTATTCGTACACTTTTCAGCACTTCCTGAGACTGGCGAATTCCGTACACTTGACGAAGGTCAAGAAGTAGAATTCGACATCACTGATGGAGAAAAAGGACCACAAGCAGCAAACGTAGAAAAACTTTAGTATTTTCCAAGATAATTTTATCTTTTAATACAATTTGGTAACTAAGAGGAGAGACTTCGGTCTCTTCTTTTTTTTTGAGAAGGCCATGTACTTGGAAACCAGCACACCTATAAAGATGGAATAAAATCCCTTTTAGCATGCTAATCGTCTATAAGGATAGTTCGAAGTTAGTTTGGGTAACAGTAGTGGGAACGCGCGGGGTGCCCTCCGGTCTTACGGCTGGCGCAGGCAAAAATAATCAACCCGCTGATCAATACAGAAATAAAGGACGGAAAAATGAAAGATTATCTCATTCGCGCCATAGATAAGGACGGTAAGTTCCGCTTCCATATCGTGGACTCCACCGAGATGGTAGAGGAATCCAGGCGCTTGCACAATAGTTCCACGACGGCAACGGCAGCCATGGGGAGGTTGGTGACTATGGCCACCATTTTGGGTATCGACTTGGACGAAGAAGATTCGATTACCTTGAATATTAAGGGGGATGGCCCGGGTGGTTTTCTCGTGGCGGTATCGGATAAAGCCGGGACGGCCAGGGTGTCTGCACAGAATCCCGAACTGGATATACCGAGTCGGGAGGATGGCCATCTAGATGTCGCCGGATGGGTTGGCAACTCTGGTACGCTAAGCGTGGTCCGAGGTTTCCATCTGAAAGAGCCCTTCATGGGAATCACCCAGTTGGTTTCCGGGGAGATTGCGGAGGACTTTGCCTCCTACTTCTTCCATTCGGAGCAGACGCCAACCGTAGTTTCTTTAGGCGTATACGTGGAAACAGACCATAGCGTTTCTGCTGCTGGCGGCCTCTTCATTCAGGCCTTACCGGGCGTAGAAGACGCTGACCTGATTGCATTAGAGAATGCGATTGCCAATTTAGACACCATGACCAATATGTTACGGGACGGCTTAAAGCCTGAAGATATCTTGGATAAGTACTTCTCGGATTTCGAGCCTCGCATCTTGGACAAGGTAGATGTCGAGTACGAATGTAACTGCTCCAGAGAGAAGATGGAGAAAGCCCTTGCCTCCATACCGGATAAGGACTTAGAAGAGATGGCTGAGGAAGACGGCGGAGCTGAAGTAGTCTGCGAATTCTGTAATGAAAAATACCACTTCAGTGCGGATGAATTGCTGTCGTTGAGAGAGACATCGGCTTAGGTCGCTGAAGCAAGAAAATAAGTAAAAATTACGATGAGATCCGGCGCTACCCGTGGACAAATGCCCAACCTTTCAGTAAGATAGGGATATGGAAAAAATATGGGAAGATGCCAAATCAACAAGTAAATATTTGCTGAGAGCTTCCGTGCTTAGCTTAAGCTTACTGCTGGCTGCCTGCACCCAAGCACCGGAAGATGCAGTTGCGGTCGTCGGTGAAAAGCCGATTAGCACAGCGGCGCTCTTGCGGGAAGATGCCTACTACGAGAAGGTGTTGAACCAGGGGGAAACCTACGAGGCAGCTCCTGCGGTCAGCCTGGATGAGGAAGCGGAAGCTGAGGCTTTGGAAGAGCAGAGAATTAGGGCTCAGGCCACCCTCGACCGGAGACGGGAAGTCTTGGATCAGATGGTCTTCGACGAGAGTCTTCAACAGGACACCGAAATTCGTCCCCAAGGGGTGACCGCCAAGGTAGATGAGCTTTACCAAGAAGCGTTGGACCGTTTCGACGGGGAAGAGGGCTTGCAAGCCCAGCTCAAGGCTTTTGGCGTAACGGAAGTTGACTACCGAGCCGAGTTGGAGAAGGAAGCCTATCACCTGCTACACGAGGAGGCGTATCGAGAGTATCACCCCCTATCCAGTGAAGACCTTCAGAAGTATTATGAGGGGAATAGGGAGGATATGGCCCTCGTATCTTACGTGGATATTACCGTTCCCACCAAGAGTTCCGCGGATACCGTCAAAGCGACGCTGACCGATGATATCGGGGAGTTGGCTGCCATAGAGGAAGAATATCAAAACGATATTTACGACAGTACCTCGGTTCAGGAATTCCAGCAGATTGGGGCGGGCGACGACCGTCTAGTCTCACGGCGAATCCTGCAGCAGGATCTCGAAGCAATCGAAGTTTATTTGGTGGATGAACTCTATCATGTTATTATTGTGAAGGATAAAGTCACAGACTACACGGCGCTTGTAGACCACGTCAGAGACAGAGCCTACAAGGACCACTACGAATCGTATATTCAAAGTTTGTCGAGACAGTTGGAAGTGAAAGTTTTCCCTGATCGTATACCGAAGGAGTAACATTCTTGATAAGAATGGCCTCTAAAGCTTGAAAATCACGGAAAAAACGAGTTTTCTGGTTGAACCTTTACTAACTTTTGATATAATTTAACTACAGTTTTAAACTGACAATGACTAATTTTTGGGAGGATACAATGAACAAATCTGAATTAATCGCAAAGATCGCTGAAAAAAGCAACCTAAGCAAAGCTGACTCCACTCGCGCACTTGACGCTTTCCTTGAGACAGTAAGAGAAGCACTTGTAGACGGCGAAAAGGTACAATTAGTTGGCTTCGGTACTTTCGAAACTCGTGAGAGAAAAGCACGCGAAGGTAGAAACCCAAGAAATCCAGAAGAAACAATCAACATCCCAGCATCTACAGCTCCAGTTTTCAAGGCTGGTAAGAACTTGAAAGATGCCGTAAACAAGTAAGATCATTTTGAATCATTTTAATACACTTCCTTTGTGTATGGGGCTGCCCGCGGGCAGTCCTTTTTGTTTGCCTGAAACGGGGCGGTAGATCCCCGCGGCGCCAATAGGAGATATGGGGGCCATTTTCGTGTATACTTAAAACGAACGAAACAAACGACCCGAGACGAAGGAGGACCTATGACAGATAAGAATCAAAAACCAGAGACAGACCGGCAACCAACCCCGGAAGATAGAACAAAGAGTAAACCACGAGATATAAGAAGGTCGAGACAGGCAGCCCCTTTTCGTGCCAACGAGAATTGGGTCATGCAGATTTCCATCGCCCTAGCCATCCTCTTTGCTTTTCGTTTGGCCTATTATGCCCTTATGTATGGGCTGAACGTGGGCTCTTACAACTTAGATCCGGCATCAGATCAGGCAATCACGAATTTGTTTTACTTTTACATGGCCAGCTCCATCGTCCTACCCTTGTTCATGTGGCTGAGCCCGATCATTGTCAGGAAGCTCTTTGCGGATAACTATGAGAAGGCCTCTGTTGACTATCGCGAAGAAGGTACGCTGAAGAACAGCCTCTACAGTAATGGCATTGTCTTCGCCCTCGTAGTCAGCCTGATGATCTTCGCTAGCCAGTTCTTTTTCTATGACTATCTCCCGCTTTACTTTCAGCGGATTAACTTTCTTTTGATCCATTTGGGGCAGGCAATGACACTGTCGGTGGGCATAGCGGAGTTTGGCACCTTCACCTACTACAATGCCTTGAAGGCAAAGATGACGGAAAAGTTTGGCCTTTTTCCCTATATCATCACCGTGGTGGTGACCGCCCTGGCGGAATATAGCGTCCGAACCCTCTTTGAAATCCAGATTCTGCCTACCATGGTGCTACGTTTGGCCATAGTTTTTGGCTTTCTACGGCCAAATGGGGTAAAATGGAAGATAGCCATGGCTAACTTCTTATTACTGATCGTTAGCACGGACATATTACCGATTGAAATCCCAACGACGAACATCATCATGGCCTTAATGTTGGTGTATTTGTTAGTTAATCGTTACAAAGAGATAAATCTCACTCGCTTAGATTAAGGAGGACACATGCACGATTTACGAGATTCTTCAGAGAATTATTTGGAAGCAATTGTCGTTTTGAAAAGAGAAAAGGGGCACGTCAGATCCATTGACATCGCCAACCACCTAGAACTTAGCCGCCCTTCCGTGTCGAAGGCAATGAAAAAGTTAGAAGAATTGGGCCACATTGTCATGGAAAGCGACGGCGAAATTGTCCTCTTGGAAAGCGGGGAACGGATTGGGCGAGAGATTGACGAACGCCACCAAATTCTTTACCGCCTTCTGGTCAAGCTGGGCGTCAGCGAAGAAAATGCGGAAAACGACGCTTGCAAGATTGAGCACGCCCTGTCCCAAGAGACCTTTGACCGCTTGAAACAAGTATTCGGTGAGGACTAATGCAACAGTTTTTTATCCAAGAAAAACTCCAAATCGGAGAAACCATCAACTTACCCGAAGAGACTGCCCAGCAGCTCCTTCGGGTTTTGCGCGTGCGAGAAGGGGATAGGGTTCGTTTGATTGATGAGGGTACTATTCCTTTCCTCGCAGAACTTAAGCCCGGCAAGAAAACCGTCTCCGCCCATATCTTAGACCAACTTGAAGAAAAGCGGGAGCACCCGACGAGGATTCACCTCCTCTTAGCCAAGATAAAAAAAGATAAGTGGGAGTGGGCTTTGCAGAAAGCCACGGAGCTTGGTGTCTATTCCATTACACCTGTAATCAGCCAATATACCAACGTTAAAGATTCCAGGAACGAAGAAAAATTGGAAAGCCGCTACCGAAAGATTATGGAAGAGGCGGCAGAGCAGGCTGAGCGCCATCGGGTTCCGCTCTTGCAATCTGAGGTCAGGTTGGAAGACTTGGTGCAGATGGACGGGGCGTTATCCGTCGTATGTGCCGAAAGGACGGAGGGGGTGACGCCAAACCTTCTAAGCTTTGTCCAAGAAAAAGGAACGGCTCAAGATGTCCAAATCCTTATAGGGCCCGAAGGCGGTTTCGCCCAAGAGGAGCTGGTCCTTCTTGAAAACAAGGGCTTCCAACCGGTAAGTTTAGGCCCCCGAATTTTACGGGCAGAGACGGCCGCCATTCTAGCTGTTGGCCTCGTTGCCCAAGCCCTTCCCGAGGAAGCCTAAGTTTCTTTTGTTTAGGAAATTGGAATTCGGCTAACTATATATTATGATTTTGGGTGTGAAGAACGCCCGCAACTAAAGTTAATTATTGGGAGGAGAAGTTCATGTCAGATAACACAAAAAAAGTTCCAGATTTAGGCGAGCAAAAAGAGAAAGAAATCGACGCAAAATTAGATGAGGCTGCTCAAGAAGAAAAATCAAAGGGCGCTGCTGCTCAAGACATTTACTCCAACGTGAAATCAAGAGATCCTGAAACTGGTGTTGAGACACCAACCGAGGACGCTGTTGAAGAAGCGAAAGAATGGGTTGACGAAGAGAATAGAAAATAATAAATGTAAGGGAGGCGAATGCCTCCCTTTTTATGTGTTTATGTTTATTACTTTTGAACTATTACATCTGCGCTGATGGGGCAAGAACGTTAACGGAATCTACCCCGTCAAAACTCTTGAGAATTTGGGCCATATACATCTGGTCCTCTTGCCTTCCTTTAATATCATAGACGAGCTCAAAGGAATCTTCTAAGAGGTTATGGGCCTTCAGGTTGCTGATCTTGGTGTAATCATTAATGACAAGTTCAATTCGCTTTAAGTCAGTCGCTCTTCCTCGGATGACGAGCAGCATCGATCCTTCATTGGTGATTCTATGATTTGACGCGTAGAGAAGAGCGCAGATAATCACTGTACCAAGGACGGCCACAAAGTAGAAACCGGTGGCGGTGGTGATGCCGATGAACATGGCCAGGAAGACAAAACCAATATCTCTGTTATCTTTAATATTTGTTCTGAACCGAACGAGGGAAAGAGTTCCGGCCATACCCAAGGAGATGGCCATATTCGTTCTAACAATCATAATGATCAGTGTCGAGATTAGGGCCAACATGACAAGCATGACATTAAAGGTAGCGTCATAGGTCATCTCGTCGTGGACCACCTTGAAGGTAAAATACATGACAGCCGACAGAAGCAAGGCGACGACCAGTGCGATCATGACGCCGGTCATCGTTATATTGATAGGGGTTGTGTCTAGGCCAACTAGGCCATAACCCGTACTTAAAATTTCGTTCATTTTCGTATCTCCTTAGTAGTAGTATTCTTCGAGTAAGGCCCGAGAGTGGCCAAATTTGCTAAATGGACATTTCTTCAAGTCGACATTGGCTAGGACTTCTCTGATCTGAGGGAGTAAAAAGCGTTCGAATTTTACTTCCAATATGGTGCTGGTAATATCAGTGACGTTTCTGTAGTCGATGGCATCCAGACTAAACAGATTGAAGTCTTTATCCGAGTATCTCAGGTCGCTATCCATGGTAATTCTTGTCGAAAACTGAGGATGGGTGTAAGCCCGTCTTTTGTATTCCACCATGGAAACGGGGCGATAGCCACCAGCCTTACAAAGCTCATAGCCCAGCCTAGCCGTGTCATCGTCATAGTTTTTCAATACTTCAAAATTTCCCATAAGCATTTCTTGGGCATCTTCTCGACTGATTACGATAGAATCTTTTACTTGGGAGTGAGTCCATTTCTTTTTGATTTCGAATTTTACGTTCTTGTCCCTTGGGTCATATACTCTCAGCCTAATCCTTTTTTGGAAGGGGCTCTTGTACTTTCGTTCTAAGTAGTCTTGATTGTTCAACCCGTCAAAATATACCGTCCGAACGCTGTAGCCACTGTAATCCCCATAGGCATCGGCTTTCAAGATTCTGTTGAATGAATCAATCAGATATAGCCGATCGCGTAAGCCGACTAGGTACTTTTTCTCTGCCCGCGTTACTTGTAATTTATCGTTAGCTTTTAATTCAAGGCCGCTACCATTAAGCGCGCCATAATTTGCTGCCATAGTCATAATTATTTCTCCTCTAGTGTTTTGCTATCGATTGATGCTTCCCCAAGCATCCTATCGACTTGATCCTCCAGTGTAATGATTCCTTTCGTTGGTATTGTTAGTTCACAATTTCACCAGATAATCTATTCTGGTTCGGTAATACCTATAGGATACGGAGCCGAGATTTTATTTTGGGGGTCGGGAGGGGTTTTGGGCGAGATACATGGCCCTTGTCTCTTTTCGCATGAATGTTAAGGTGAAGTAAAGTTTATCGATAAAACTTGACAAGTATTTTTTTGAGGCTATACTTAAAGCTATAAATCAAACCGAAAACGAAGAAGAGTAGTTAATGACTGACATCCTTCAGAGAATGGCACCTTGGCTGTGAGTGCCTAGGGTGGGTTGTTGATGAATGGCCTTCAGAGGGTGGGAAGAAATGCTAAGGCAAAGTAATGCCCAACGGAACCCTACCGTTATCTTGGGACCAATATGATAGTATTGGATGAGAGTGCGTATGCAAATTTGGGTGGTACCGCAGAAGTTTAGGCTTTTGTCCCATTAGGGATGGAGGTCTTTTTTTATTTCCATCCTTCTCATCGACCTTTCTATCGCACATAGAAATTAGGAGAAGAAAATGAAAAGAGTAAACCTGTTAGCACTGCTTTTAGTTGGACTGTTTCTTATGATGGCTTGCCAGGATGGCGGCGG
>CAYMYX010000047.1:8751-10170 GCA_964394795.1 uncultured Peptoniphilaceae bacterium | reverse complement strand
ACGGGCACTGCGGCATCGCAACCCAAAGATGATGAGTTACCTAAACCTCTATGCTCTAAGGTATAGATGTGGTTTACTCCGCTGAGACCTCTGGCGTTACCTGTTTTCTTTCCCATGACCTCGGAGAAGAAAGTTTTCAGGTCGATGCCTAGGATGAGGCCGCCGGCTACTGGACGGTGGTGGCCAGAATAGTAGTCATCATCTTCCATGAGTTCCAACATGACGGCTTGGAGAGCCTCGTCACCTAACCCACTGTGGATGTGTCCGGGTACCTTGCCTGCGTAGTAGATGTCGACTAACTTCTGTTCAGTAAGTCTAAGTAATAGATAATTTTCGTAAAACTTTTTCAACAGCTCTGGAGCAATTTTCTGTTTTTCCGCCATTCTCTACTCCTTTCAACCAAGATTGACCTTGGTTAAGAAAATATTAGTATTATCTCTGATACACATGTATGATATCTTAAGCATAAAATAGCATAATTTCACGTGTATAGCAAGCGTTTTCCGATAATTTAGCATTAAATAAAATATTGTCAAAATTAACGACTTTCATTTATTTAACCGCTGTGATATCTTTGTAGTTAAATAGTCTTTTTACTTGTCGCCATGTGCTTTGGCGGCAACTTAGAATAAGGTAGGAGCAGATATGGGCAATAATTCGTTAACCGTAAAGACAGCTGAAAAGCTAACCGATATGATTTCAAAAGATAAGATTTATAAGGCGGGAGAAAAACTGCCCAGTCAAACCGAGCTAGGCAAAATATTGGGAGTTAGCCGAGTAACCGTTCGGGAGGCCATCCGAATGCTGGAAGCCAAAAATCTAGTAGAAGTCAGACGTGGAGATGGTACCTATGTCAATTCCCGCCCCCGCTACTTCTCTTCCCTCTTCGACAGCTTCAATGATCTTACTTCGACGACCGTATCCAAAGAGCTCTTCGAACTCCGCCTAATCATCGAGCCCCAGGCTGCCTACTATGCCGCCTTGCGAGCCGAACCGGACGAAATCGAAGACCTCCGCCGTTACATGATTCAGATCGAAGAATGCGTTGAGCGAGGAGAAAACCGCCTCGAACCGGAAGCCAACTTCCACAGCACCATCGCCAAGGCTTCCCGAAATTCCTACATCATGGAGCTATCCCACATCCTCAACAAGTCCTTGGAAGAGGTCGTCTACCACTTAGATAAAACCACCAACGTCGTCTCCTTCTCCATCGTCGACCACAGGCAGATCTTTGAGATGATCGAAGCCGGCGTCGCCGAAGGCGCCTTCGCCGCTATGCGGACGCACATCTGCCACGCCTTTATGTCGGCTGGTTATACTATTGATTAAATTGCATGTTGAAGCAGAATCGGAAGGTCCTGCTTTTTTTGTGGGGTGTGGTGATACTGGTGCATGGCCCAAATTGGTGGGCCATGGGCT
>CAYMYX010000047.1:2737-8651 GCA_964394795.1 uncultured Peptoniphilaceae bacterium | reverse complement strand
CATGGCCCAAATTGGTGGGCCATGGGCTTGTCGCAGTGAGAAAATAAACCATAAATCAAGAATATGCGATTATGTTTTATAGAAATGACCTCGTCGGTAAAACATAAATCGAGAATTTGAAAATATGTTTTACTAAAATTCCGAACTGTCATCCAAAAATCAATATAATGCTATTATGTATGACATGAAAAGGGCTGTATCAGATTTACCTAAAATCTGATACAGCCCTCATGTTTTAATTATGAAATTATCAAATCCAGGAGTTGCGAAACCTCCAGGTCGTAAATAACCTTCTTGTCCTGATATTCTTCCAGCACTTCACTAATCCCATCATGGCGATAATTCACCCCAATCAGCCGTTGGCGCAACTCTTCCAACTCTTCGGTGGCAAAGAAGTCGCCAACAAAGGAGATATCCTTGATTACCCCCTTCTTTACTTCCACGTTGACTTCAACGAGGCCGGCTGGAAACCGCTCCTTGTTTTGGACAGTAAACTTCGGTCCTTGATTAAAGATGTTGTCTTCGGCGGCGAAGTGAGTTTGGGCCAGCCCTTCGATAGCAGCCCGCTCTCCATCGGTGAGCTGACGGTGGTTATCGGGACAGATGCGACTGACCATCTCCTCCTTAAAGTCCAGAGAGGTCATGTCGCTATCAATGTAATCCGAAATGTTAGTTACCCGCTCGCGGATGGACTTGATACTCTTGGAGAGGATCTTGCCTTCGGAGACTTTAGTTAAGCGGACCATGTCTTCGATGTCTGTATTAAACAACAATGATCCGTGGTGGATCGTATGCTTGTTCAACTGGTACTGGGCATTGCCGGATATCTTCTTCCCGTCGAGCAAGAGGTCGTTGCGACCGGTGAAGGTCACATCCAAGCCCAAGTCGTTCAGGGCGTCTAGGATGTAAGCGGTATACTTCTTAAACTCGATTTTTTCGGAAAATTCGGGATCGATAAAGGTGAATTGCCAGCCACCCAAGTCGGTGTAGATGGTTCCACCACCGGACATCCGGCGGACCAGCTTGACTCCTTTTTCTTCGGCCAGTTTCAGATTCAGTTCCTCATAAGGGTTTTGGTACTTGCCCAACATTAAGGTTGGCTCGGTCCGCCAAAAGAGGAAGATTAGATCATCGAGGGGAGCGACATCGGAAAAGTAATATTCCGCGCCAAAGTTAAAGTAGGGGTCCGAAGAGCCCGTCTCGATGTAAATCACGACTGGTGCTCTTTCTTCAGGGTTTGAACGGCATCGGCCGCCTTGTAGGAGGAACGAACGAATGGTGAAGAAACGACATAAGGAATGCCTGCCTCTTCCGCCCAAGTCTTCATCTCATCGAACTTGTCGGGGCTGATGTATTCTTTTAGTTCGACATGGTCTTTGCTGGGTTGGAGATATTGGCCAATGGTTAAGATGTCTACCTTGTTCTCAGCTAGGTCTTTCAGCAAAGATTTAATCTGGTCGTCGGTTTCCCCCATACCAACCATAAAGCCGGTTTTGGTTAAGACGTCGGGGTAGTTTTCTTTGGCGTAACGGAGAACACCCAAGCTTCTCTGGTAATTGGCTTGCTGTCTTGCCAAGGAGTAAAGCTCCTTCGGCATTTCGATGTTGTGGCCGAAGACGTCGGGGCCTGCTTCCAATACGGTGTCAAGAGCATCCGTGTCTCCCTTCAAGTCGGAGACGAGAACTTCGACGCTGGCTTCCGGCACATAGGACCGGAGTTGGCGGATGGTCTCCGCAATGTGGGCAGCGCCACCGTCTTCCAAATCGTCGCGAGTGACTTGAGTAACAACGGCATGCTCCAATTGAAGATGGGCAGCGGCCTTGGCTACTTGCACGGGCTCTTCGGGATCCGCAGGAAGGGGTCTTCCGGTTGTCACGTCACAAAAACCACAGTTTCTTGTACAGACTGAGCCGAGGACCATAAAAGTCGCCGTCTTACTGCTGTAACATTCACCGAGATTGGGGCAGCTTGCTTCCACACAAACCGTGTTGAGCGTGCCACCCTCAGTGATTTCACGAACCATCTGCGTATTGCTCTCGCGATAGGCTACCTTCAGCCATTCGGGTTTCTTAATCATGTTAACCTTCCAAATCTAAGGTGGCCACCTCTTGGCCTTCCGTCACTTCGTCTCCTTCTTCAACGAGCTGCTCGCCCAAGCGACCGGCTTCTTCCGCCTCCACTTGTCTAACGACCTTGTCGGTTTCCACTTCGTAAATGGGCTCGCCAACTTCAACGAGGTCGCCCTCTTCCTTGAGCCATGCCACAAATACGCCTGCTTTGTCAGAATTATTCAGTGTTGGAACTTTCAGTGTCTTCTTCATTATTATCTCCTTAGATAAATTCATATAGTAAACTAGCGTCAAAATAGCTTGAACAATAATCAGTTAAGGCTGCCTTGTTGAGGGCCATGCCTGTTAGAGCTAGTGAAGCCTCTTCAAGTATTTTACCATCTTTACAGATTTGTCCTTCGACTATCTGGCCATTTTTTGCTGAATAGTCGACTTCGACATCAGCTCCATTCCATGAAAAACAAGAATGATAAGTATGGGCCGGTGCCTTCCCGTAAGTCCAAACTGCATCCCTATATTTCTCTCGGGTGAGTCGGTCGACCTCCGCTTCCTCCTCCGCTGTCAATGCCAGAAGCTCAGCTTCAGCGGGAATCCAAGCCTGAGCCAAAGCTTCCATGAAGGCTCTGGCCGTGGGCCATCCCCCATAATACCCCCTCAAATTGCCAACATGAGCGGGTCTGGAGGGAATTCCCTTGGATTCAATTTGGTCCTGCTTCTTCGACCCCGACAGTTTCAATTGATTAAGGTCCGAATCATACAAAAGGGTGCCATGGTGGAGCAACCGCCCCTTGCTCATTTTCTGAGCATTGCCGGATATCTTCCAGTCGCCGAGGTAGATGTCGCAGGAGTTCCGATGGTCCACAGGATAGCCCAGCGATTGCAAGGCTTTCACCATCGGCCCCATAACCACCTTGTAGTCCATCTTTTCCGGATTCTCGTTCTTGATCACGCTATAGTTGATGTTGCCATGGTCATGGTAGACCGTGCCTCCGCCGGATATCCGCCGAATAATGGGCACATTATTCTCCCAAGCAAAGTCGAAATTAATTTCTTTAAAAGGGTTCTGGTAGGACCCAAAGACAATAGCGGGATCATTAATCCAGAGGAGGTAGATGTCGTCGGACGTCGGACGATGGAAGAGGACTTCCTCCAGTGCCTGATGGTGGTAGGGGTCGTGACTATTGCTAATATAATAAAGCATGTGGTCATCGCCTCCTAGAACCAGCCTAAAAAGCCCTTGCCAACAATGTAGATTAACATCGCGCTGACGACGATAACGGCGAGGACTGCTCGGACTTGGTTGAATGTCTGCCGCCTTTTCCGCTTCTTGGTCAATTTTTCGTAATCCTTGGGTGCTTTGCTCATTCCCTTAGTGGTTTCGGATTCGGGATCGCCTGGATAGAGCATGGCCCGGTTTTTGCCGTTTTCGTCGAAGTGGTTACTGAGTAGGGATTCCAGGTGCATGGCCCTCTTTTTGTCCTTTTGGAAGGAGGTGAATGCAATTCGCTTGTCCTTTTGCTCCAGCTCGAGGGCGAAGCGGCGGCCGTTCTTCCACTTGGCATAGTGGATGTTTTGCCAGCGCCACAGGGTCTTTTCGTCGATGATGCCTTGGCGGGGATAGTAGGCGACGAAGTAGACGCCGCGGTCGTTGGCCGCGACAAAGGTTTGGGCGGTCATCGTGCCTAGCAGGGGGACCTTCGACAGCATGACCCGGTCGTCGATGCGTTGGCTGAGGACGAAAGGCATCGCCGTTTCCTCTGCATCCTTCACTTCCTGGTCATGAAAGACTTGGTCCATCAGTTCATATATTTTTTCCGTCATTTTCCACCTTAAAGAAACCTTCCTGTAGTGCTACGAGCAGAGTCTTTTCAACATCAACTTGGAAGAGACCTTGGCGCTCGATCGTAATCGCTAGCGTGTCTCCCTTGCTAAATAGTAGAGTCCGTTCCCCGTCCAAGGCAACGCTGCCTTCATAACTACAATTGTAATGGAGCGTCTCGCCGAGTTCCATTTTATTTAACTCGCTGTAGGTAAACAAGGTTAGCTCACCCGAATTAACGGGGGCCATATTCCTCATCCCCTCCTCTCCCAACACAATCCGGTGGCCGAAGTCGTCCTCTTGGGTATTGTGGACCAGACTGCCCACCAGGGCAGAAAAACCAATCAGGTGAGGGGCGCTGATACAGGTGATCACCTGCTCAATGTCGTCCAAATCCTTCACCACCTTCGTCCCGATGTTGGGCAAGCGGGTGATGGCGGCATCCACGATGGCGACTTCCTCTCTCTCCCCGTTTCGCACAATCTTAATGCTCTTGTCTCTGGCACCGATAATGGCCATCTCCGGATACAAAGCCGTGAAGGCGGCAGCGATACCCGCTGTCGTTCCCTCCCACGCTTGGGGATAGGCGTTGTTGGTTCCCGTCGAAACCGATATAACAGGTACATCAATGTTCGTTCGAGCAATCAACCGACTCGTTCCGTCACCACCCAAGGCGATGATACAACCCACGCCGCGTGCGGCCATCTCCTCCGCCGCATGCATGGTGTCGAGGTAGGTGCCGTAAGGCTCAAAGTCCAAGACCTCCACCTCGATGTCCAAATCAGGCCTCGACTTCATCTTCGCCAACACGCTGTCGTTGACGCTGAAAGCATCGGGCATCAGCCAGACCTTCTCAATCCCAAAACTATTCATGCTCAAAATCATGCGAAATACTTTGTTAACCTTTTCCTGGTTCGTAACAATACTGGCGTTTGTGGTCAAACGCCGTAAGTCCTTGCCGGAAAAGGGATTCAATATGATACCAATAGATGCCATAAACCCTCCAACCTATTCTGTTCTCCCTCGCTAGAGGGTAATCTCATCACCGTGGTCCAAGAAGATATGGTAGTCCCGGTGTAAATTTTTCTCTGTATATTTAACTAAGTGGTCCCTCGTGTTCCGCTTATCCCTCTCGCTATTAGGCAAGTGATTAAGAACGAGCAAACCGGGATCGATATAGCGGTCAACGAAGGCAATGTTTCGGCTAGTATAACCATAGGAAAAGACCGCAACGCAGATATCGCAGCCATGGATATGGTCCCCATTTCGACGGTAGACCTCTTCATCCATGCTAGCATCTGCCGTGAGAAAAATCCTCTTTACCCCTTCGCCTTTATCCCAACGGAACAAAAGACTGACATGTTTCAAGGGATAATGCTCTGGCGTCAGATGAGGAATCACGATTCCTCTCAGGGTAAGGTCGTCTCTAAGCTCGTGGTCCTTGTCTCCCCTCAAGTAATGGATTTTATCCGGACTCAAGTCGGTTACTTTCTTGATTTCATCAATGAGATCATAATCGAAGGCGTAGAAATCAAAGGACCGGAGTTTGCTCAACTCGCTATATCGTCTGGCGCTAAAGTGGTCTGGATGGTTGTGGGTTACAATAAAATTTATCTTCCCTGAGTAATTCTTCAGCCAAGTTAATGTTGACTCAGGAGTAGGCTCATAATTTGAAGCCCCATCATGCAAAGCATCAACAACCCAAGCCTCTTCATCCAAAATCAAGGCTGTGCTAGCATTCCCTAAAAATTTAATCTCTGTCATTTATCGTAATCCTTCATCTTTCTCTGAGACATCTTACCAGTAATACAATGGTATGACTTCTTACCCATGATAACACGTTGGAAACGTTTTTAAAACTGCTTTTGTTTGTTATTATATCAATCTTTTCATTAGTTTATTTCTAGCAGTATGCAATCAACCCTCCCGTTGAATGAAATATGAGCGATTTTACCTACCCTCCCAAGCACCCAACTACTGCATCGGCTGCAAAAAGTGTTTCCTCGAAGGCGAGCACCTCTGCCCC
>CAYMYX010000047.1:0-2637 GCA_964394795.1 uncultured Peptoniphilaceae bacterium | reverse complement strand
GCCCCAATCCTCGCCTATTTACCAAAACGGTGGCCATCCTCACCCAATCCATCGGCGCTCCCAACGGGGCTGCACAAAAGGATGTGAAAGAACTTGCAGAAAAAGGGCGGTGACAGCCTAGACCTACGCTACTGGCAAGAGCAAGGTTGGGTGTAACGAAGAGATACACAGTAATAAAGTTAATACGGATTTTTATAATCCTTCATTGAAAACGATAGTCCTATCGGTTATAATAAACAAAAGTAATTCCGAGCAGTCAGTCCTATTCCATGGATAACTGCCTTGGGTTCTGCCGGAAACAGCAGGGCCTCCCGTGCTTGGAAAGGGATTACGCCTATTAGGCGTGCCCAAGAAGCATTCAACGATGGGCAACCATCGTTTTTTTCTTTTTAAGACCAACAAAGGGCCGCCAACAAGTTCATATAATGAATTCAAACTGCAAGTTAGTACTGCCTAATGGTGTTACTGAGGATGGTTACTCTCTTTCCAAACCTCAGAGGATATTGGTGGCGGTTGATGTATTCTCCTTTGTTGAATAAGGGCCAACCGGTGACGGGTTGGCCCTTATTCGTTGCCTATAATTCAAAAGATACGATGTCCATGTATTGAAAATCGACTCGACAAAGTCGGTTGTAGGGACAAGTCTCCCTGCCCAACAAATGTTGGACAGCTAAATTGACCTGACTACTCGCCGTATTGGCCACCACAAAGCTTAGGTTTCCGGACTTAGCAAATTGGGTTTTCTCCCCAGCGGGATACAGTTTACCTAACGCTCCACTTTCCGGCGTGAAGATACCAAATTGCCCTTCCCAGCCTGCGATTGCCCCATGGATCCAAGGAATATTGAGGGCTTGGGCATAGTCTTCCGCCAGCTTTCTTAGGGCAAGATTGTCCGCCCCGTCCATGATGAGGTCGCAACCTTTGAGGTTAGGCAGCAAGTCTAGATTTTCCAAAAACAGGTGGTGAGTCTCGACCTTCGTCTCGCTATTTATTTTCGCCAACGCCTTCTTTGCTTCCTCCACCTTGGAACAGCCTAAGTTCTCTTCCGTCGAAAAAACTTGCCGGTTGAGGTTGGAAGCCTGAAAGTCGTCCCCGTCGATAAGGATGATTTTACCCACCCCGATGCGAGCCAGGAACTGGGCTTGCCAGCCGCCTAGGCCGCCGACGCCAAAGATGGCCACCGTTGAACGGCCAAGGGCCTCTTGGTCTTCTTGGTTCAGCGTCGGTTTATTTCTGTCATATCTTCCTTCAATCATGATTCCACCTCGAACTACTTCTTATCTGCTTTTGCTATCGCTTCGTAGAGACCGTTCAAATAGGTCAGTCCCAGCGCTCGGTCATAAAGCCCGTATCCCGCTCTCCCCTCTTCCTGCCAGATCATGCGGCCGTGGTCGGGACGAACGTATCCGTCGAAACCGCCGTCGTAAAGGGCCTTCATGATCGCGTACATGTCCAAATCTCCCGATGGGGAGTTGTGGGCCGACTCATAGAACTTTTGTGGGCCTTCGAATTTGATGTTTCGCACGTGCATGGCCCCAATTTTACCTTGGTCGGCAAAGTGCCTGATGATGGCGGGCACGTCGTTATTGGGGTCGGAGCCCAAGGATCCCGTGCAGATGCAGAGGGTGTTGGAGGGCGAGTCAACCAAGTCGACGATGGCTTGGAGCTGGTCGGGGGTATGGGCAATTCTTGGAATGTCAAATACGGGCCATGCCGGATCATCCGGATGCACCGCCAGCTTAATCCCGACTTCTTCGGCGGTTGGAAGGACCGCTTCGAGGAAGTATTTGTAGTTTTCAAGTAGCTTCGCGTTGTCGATGTCTTTATAAATTTCCAGGGTTCGGTCCAGTTCAGCTAGTCGACTAGGTTCCCAACCGGGGAGAGTGAAACTGCCCGCCTTTTCTAAAGTCTTCTTGACCAAGTCTTGGGGACTTAGACCCTCCAATAGGTCCTTATCATAGGAGAGGGTGGTCGACCCGTCCTCCAGTTGGTAGGCCAAGTCCGTCTTGAGCCAGTCGAAGACCGGCATGAAGTTGTAGACGACGACTTCGACCCCGGCTGCGGCGACGTTGCGGAGGGACTCTTTGTAGTTTTCGATATATTCGTCACGGGTCGGCAAGCCCATCTTGATGTCCTCGTGGACATTGATGGACTCGATGACTTTAGCTTCGAGGCCGGCGGCGTTGATGCGGTCGACCATGGCCCGGAAAGTGTCCTTGTCCCAAACTTCCCCGGCTTCGAAGTCGTCCATCATGAGCATGACCCCCGAACAGTTTGGGATTTGCTTAATATATTCTAGTGGGATGGGATCAGCGTTCCCATACCAGCGAAATGTCATTTTCATATGTTCTCCTTAATGTATCCTAGTGACTATTATACCTGAAAGTTGAAGAGACAGAAGAAGGGGATGTTGTTGAAGTTTGGGTTCAGGCGGATGGCCCACGAACTTGCTAGGGTCAGTACGGAATTGGAAATCTTCAAGGGCCATTTATACCAAAGTGAGGAAAATGGTGTTTGGTATATGGTTTGAGGGCTAAAACGTATACCAAAGCGAGAAAAATACGCTTTGGTATATAAATGGGGCGAAAATCTATATACCAAAGCAGAGAAAATTTGATTTGGTATATAAGGTATAGT
>CAYMYX010000046.1:4877-10873 GCA_964394795.1 uncultured Peptoniphilaceae bacterium | reverse complement strand
GCCCACGTTTTAGGCCTTTTGGACGGTAGAATAAAACATATTTCGATAATATAAAGAAATGGTTTATTGAAAATTGGTGAGACTAAAACATATCCCGATAGAATTGAACAGTTTAAAGAGTCTATTTTTCAACAGCCCCTTCTCTTTGTATGTTTTTTCTAAACTTCTACTTCCCTGTCGTCCACCCTCACATGCAGGGTAACTATCTACTACACAAAACTGTACTTTGGAGGAACCTATGGAAAATAATCTCTATACGATCGGCGAGTTTCGAGGATTCTTTTATACACCGGATAAGAAGACAGGCCACGACTGTATGATGCTACTTACTAACGAGGATTTAATTGTCTCTAAGGCGTCAAAAGCAGACCGTGTCGGCAGGCAGATGGGTTTAATTGGTAGTCTAATCGGAAATAAGATGGCGAAGAAAAAGAATCAAAACCTGTTGGACGATGAGAACATCCTCATTGGTCACCCTTTGACGGCAATCAGGCGACTGTCCATGACGAAGAGGACCATGTATGGGAAGCTCATTGAGCTGGAATTGGATAATGGCTTCGTGTATCAGCTGGGTTCAGAGAGTTTCATGGCCAAGAAAAACTACTTCCAGACTTTCGATGTCTTTAAGCAGGCGATCCTAACAGCCAATCCACAGGTGTATATCACTGAAGAGCTGAGGAAGGATTAAGAAACTAAGATAAACCAAGGGGGAGAAACCAAATAGAAAGAGGAGGATATGGCAAAAAGAGAAACGGACAAAGCAGAACGGAACGAACTGATTGTATTAACTGCCGGAGTAGCGAAGAACTTGGCAACGAGTTTGGATGAATCGTGGAAAGACCGCCATCCCGACACCCCTTTGGATATAAAAATGGGCGGGTCGTTGAAGTTAGCCAACGAGATTCGATCAGGCAAGCCCTGTGATGTGTATATTTCCGCAGATATCACTCTGATGGAGCAACTCCTCGAAGAGGGATTGATTGAGGAATACCAAGTCTGGGCGTCCAATGCTTTGGTTATTGCGGGGGAAGATATCACCAGTGAGAACTGGATGGACCGCTTACTTGACCCCGAATCTAATTTTGGCCACACTAATCCCAACTTGGATCCGGGTGGTTATCGGGCGGCTATGGCCCTCAAAATGGCCGAAGATATTCGTCCAGGCTTTTATGACGAGATCGAGAAACATCCAGGCTATATCGGGGTCAATCTCATTCCGAAAGCTTCAGCTCATCCCAAAGAAGCAGCTGATTATGTAAAGCAGTTCATGGCCTTGGACTTTGAAGCCAAAGGATTCTTGCCCTTAGGCAGGGATGAGGACGACTGGGTAGATTAGTCGATCGCATATAAAAAATGGCTCTTTCCATCTGGAAGGAGCCATTTTTGTATTGATTTAATACTCTTCCGAGCCAGCAAATTCCTTACTGTCGTTATACTGATCGATATCAAGGAGGTTCGCCTGCTTCGCGTTGATGAGGGTGACCATGGAATCGCCTGTAATATTGATGGCTGTCCGAGACATGTCGAGAATACGGTCAACACCCATGATAACCGCTATTCCTTCGACGGGTAAGCCAACGGAGTTAAGGACCATCGATAAGGTGACCAGACCAACACCGGGAACAGCTGCAGTACCAACGGAAGCCAGGGTCGCGGTTAGCACGACGGTTGCAAAGTCACCCATAGTGAGGGAAATGCCATAAGCCTGTGCAATAAAGACAGCCGCAGTTCCCTGCATGATGGCCGTTCCATCCATGTTGATGGTGGCACCCAGCGGAATAGTAAAGGAAGAAACCTTACGAGAAACGCCGAGGTTATCCATACAATTTAGTGTGATGGGAATCGTCGCACCGGAAGAGCCCGTGGAAAAACCAAAGGTTGCCGCCGGCAGCATCTTTTTGATGAAGGTGACAGGATTGAGGCGGGTTAATAGCAACAGCAGTGGAATGTAGACTAGGAGAACTTGAAGGCCCAAACCGCCCATAACGGAGGCCATATACTTGATCATCGAACCCACCGTATCCAAACCTAAATCGGCGAAAGTTCTTGCGATAAGACAGGCGACACCGTAAGGGGATAGCTTCATGACGACGGAGGTCATCCCCATCATCAGGTCGTTTCCTTCTTCTAAGAGCCGGCCCAAAGTCGATGCCTTTTCTCCCAAACGACCGGTAATGATACCGACGAGAATCGCAAAGATAATAACTTGGAGCATGTTTCCATTGGCCATAGCCGCAAACGGATTCGTTGGAATCATATCCAAGAGGTTATCAACGGCGGACATGCCTTCAGCTGAAGGTAGACTACCATCGACATTCCCACTTGCAACCAAATTCATGCCGGTTCCGGGATTGATGAGATTGGCGAGGGTAAGCGCGATGACGATGGCCATAGCCGTCGTAAACAAAAACATCAATACCGTCTTTACTCCGATTTTGCCAAGGCTGGCGGTGTCACCCATGGACAGGGCACCCGTCGATAAGGAGAAGAAGACGAGGGGAACAACCAACATCTGCAAGGCGCGGAGGAAGGCCTGGCCAACGAAGTAGAGGACACCGTTGATAATGATATCGTCACGGATGGTTCCACTTGGCACGAAGTAGTAGAGAGCTAAGCCGAGCACGGCACCGACCGCAAGCCCAATAAAAATCTTCGTGGTCAGGGTCATTTTCTTCTTGGGTTCAACTGGCTCGTTTGGATCTTTAATCACTTGTTGATTCTTATCCATATCAGCCTCCTATCTTTCGTAGCTTGATGTAACGGTCAAGGTCCGTTTGCCAATGCTGCATAGGTTGTTGTTGCGTCAATCTTAACATCATATTATCCAGCACCTGATATTTTGGCCGCATGGCAAAGAATTGCTCGTCACCCTTCGGTTCCACAAAGTCAGCTTTAATGTTCAGTTTATCCAACAGATAGCCGACAAATTCTTGGTGAGTACACGTTCCTTCCGCAGACAGGTGGAAGGTGCCGTATTCGTGCTTGCCTATCAGGTCCTCAATCTTTTCCGCGAGGGCCATATTCGACGTAGGCGACCCAATCAATTCCTGTGATGTGGTCACCTTCCCGGTCCTTGCTTCATCGATAATCGTATTCAAGGCCCTTTTCCCATACAGCCAAGATGACCGGATTATGGTATACCGCTCGGAGAAGTCCCTAAGGAAGTTTTCCCCCGCCAATTTTGACCTACCATAAACTGTTTTGGGATGGGGATCATCAAATTCGTGATAAGGCTCGTTCTTCTCTCCAGAGAAGACAAAATCACTAGAGAGGAAGAAGAGGTGAGCACCCACGTTGTTGGCGGCGATAGCCAAATTCCTTGCCCCTACCGCATGGACCTGATAAGCGGCTTCGTAGTCTTCTTCGCACTTAATTCGATCCCGTAAAGCTGCTGAGTGGATGATGTAGTCAGGTCGATTCCTCTCCGCAAATTGGTAAACGAGATGGGGATTGCGGATGTCGATGTCATCTTTATCGGTAGTGATGACATGGTAGTTTCTTTTGTTGGTAAGTACTTGAGTCAGGGCAGCGCCTAGTCGGCCGGTGCTTCCAATGAGCCAAACCCTATCGATCGATTCTCTTTGCATCGTTACCTCCTCATAAAACCTGGTTCCACACGATTGTGCAGAGTAGAAACAAAACTAGTTATAAATTTAATAATGGTAATTAGGATTATTTTATCACACAATTTGTATACTAATTCTCGAAAGCGTTCTAAATGCGAAATACAATCTCTTCCCATTGATGTGTTGGTAGAGGAATGTAAAAAATAAAAAAGTACCCTATTCGGCAATATAAGGCACTTTTAGACGCAATCAAGTCTTAAGATATCTAATTATTACGACACTGAAACACTTTCTTTTTCTACCTGCTTGCCCACTTCAAATCCCGAGCTGATCGCTTGGGTTGGACAAACATGTTTACACTTGCTACACCGGATGCATTCTCTGTGATTGATGTCCTGACGGACAGGAACAACCATGGGACAAACTTCCTCGCACTTGCCACAGTCAATGCAGGTACTCTTATCCAACTTCATCTGGTACAAAGCTACCTTATTAAAGAGGGAGTAAATTGCCCCCAACGGACAAAAGTAGCGGCAGAAGAAACGGGGAATCGCCACAGACCCAATCACCGTCAAAACCAACAGGAAGACCTTCCAATTAAAGAGAAGGCCTGCGCCTTGGCGCAAAGCGGGAACAAGCAGCAGCTGGGGTATACCAGCCTGAAAGGTTCCGGCCGGACAGACGTATTTGCAAAAATAGGGAATCGCCCCGCCGTACTCCGTCAGAAGAAAGAGGGGGAGGATAATGACCATCACCCCTAACACGACATACTTGATGTACCGGGCAGGCTTATCTATCGAGGGTTTCACCTTAACTTTGGGCGTAGGGATCTTATGTAGTAAATCCTGAAAGAAGCCAAATGGGCAGAGAAAGCCACAAATCAGTCTCGCCAACAAAATAGAGAAAACCAAAATCAGCCCTATAGTATAGAAGGCAATTTTGTAGGTGGTTTGCCCGTTGACGTTTTGCAGGCTGCCGATGGGGCATGACCCGATAGCAGAGGGGCAAGAGTAGCAGTTGAGGACAGGGACGCATAGCCCCTTGGCCTTGCTCGTATGTAAGCCGCCGGTGACCATCTTCTTGATATCCGCGTTAAAGGCAAGGGCGGACAAGGTTTGGATGGCTGGGCGGAGATTAGTAGGATTCTTCATAGATTACCCGATTCCTATGCACTCGAGGCAGACCCGGATTGCCTTCTGCAAAACTTGATTGAACTCTCCCTGAGCCAAGCCAACGAGGATGAAGACGAGGGCCATAGCCCCCACCACAACCCTCATTCGCCTCCTTGAAGTCCTATTCTTTTCATGTTGTTCATTGTAAGCTGTCTTTTTCATCAGACAATCCTATCTAGATTAAGGACAAGCTAGATCGTGTCCTTGCCCATTGTCTCCAAAATCAAGTTGATAATTCCAGTGTAAGCAGATTCCACGTCTTGTGGTACGCCGATAAGTTGGTCGCCAAGGGCATTGCCCTCTTCATCAAATAAAAGGGTAGTTGGCGTGTACATGACTTGAGCCACCGCATTGGACAGATCACCACTCGTCTCCACCAAGGTAAGACCTTCGAAGTTGGAATCAGCGAGAATCTGTCTGGCGGCTTCCTCGTTCTCCTTGCCGTCTAGGCATAAAGTAACCAGTTGTACATTGTCCGGCAAGCCGGCTTCCACCTTAGCTAAGTCAGGCATCTCCTCGATGCAGGCACCGCACGTGGTCGCCCATACATTCACCAAGGTGAGGTCTTTGCCCGCCAATTGGTCACTTCCGAAACTATCCCCATCCAAGGTCGTCGCCGTGAAGTCCTTCAGCGAAGGAAGGGTAGGGTTGAGCAAGTCTTCCATGGTCAAAGTGATTTCGCTGGAATCGGACGCGTCCACGCTTTCGCTAACTTCAGCTACCGAAGATTCCTCAACGACGGATTCTTCCGATGAAGTTTCCACGCTAGTCACTTCCGACTCAAGGCTCGTAACATCAGATTGACTTGCTACTTCAGATTGACTCGATTCGCTACTGGTATTGTCATCTCCCGAGCAGGCGGTAAAGATCAATAAGCCTGATAGAGCGATGGTAAGTATTGCTTTTCTTTTCATTTTTTCCTCCATTTTGTGTGTCATCTTCCCTCTATTGTAAGAGAAGGAGGAGATAAATAAAAGAAAAGAAGGATTAAGATTCTTAATCCTTCTCTAACTCTTCTTTTACTTGGTCTACCAGGGGACCAATATATTCTTTGGATGTGATGTCATAGGAGGTCTTCATTGCCTCAGCCATCTCTTTTTCTACTTCATCCGGATTCTTCTTTTTCGAGAGAATAAAACGGTAAGTTTTGATCATCAATTTTTCACCCAACGGCATCTGCTCGAAATTAAGACCGGCTTGCATGTAGAAGTGGGGAATTTCCGCCAGCTCATCCGGATTGAAGTTTGCTCGCCACATC
>CAYMYX010000046.1:2147-4777 GCA_964394795.1 uncultured Peptoniphilaceae bacterium | reverse complement strand
CCAATTATTTTACTTATTCGTAGTTGCATACCTTAGTAAAACTAATATTTTTAAACCTCACACAAGCACCTGAAAAATCACATAGTAACTCGCAACCACAAAGAGAATCGAATAGAGGGTGCCGATGAGGTAGTATTCCGCAAAGGCCTTGCTTTCTTCAATATGTTTGAAGCGGGCAATAGATTTCGCCGTGTAAACGAAGCCAATTGCCGCAATGTTGTTAGTGTGGAGGAAGATGGCGGAGAGGATTCGCTCCATGTTGCCAATCAGGGCGCCGGCTCCGGGGACGGTCTTATCAACGAAGTTTTCATCCACTGGGGTCTTCCGCCGGTCGGTGACCAGCTCCTTGTTAGGGGCATCGGGTAGTTGAAAGCGTTGGAAGAGGATCTTGAAAGTGACGTTGGCCGGCTTGGCATTGAGGACGACCAGCAAGATCCAGTTAAGTAGGGTTCGGTCGATGGGATTCTTGTAGGCGTTGGGGAAGAGGGAGATGTAAATATTGCTGATGATAAGGATGGCCGCAATATGGATCACTTGGTCAGCTATATAAAGGATGGCATTCATCCTCGGACCTCTACGCCCGTAGCCTCGAAGCAGCATGTTCTTGCCCAGGTCTAGTAGGCCATGCACCGCGACCAAAAACATCGCCAAGAATATAAAGGACATTCGAAAAGCCCCAACGATAAAAAACAATATCGGCAGCAAGATGATGAAGTGGACCACCAAATGGAAGAGGAAAGCCCGCCTGCTCAGCTTGGGATTACCGGACGCCTTGGCATCGGAGAGCTTCTGACTTTGCAATTGGTAGTCGCCTAGGATGTGGGCAATGAGAAGCAGGATAAAGAGATCGCTTAAGTTAAACATGGGTAGCCTCCAGTAATTTACCCACCGTGACCCTGGCCTGCAGGTAGATTTTGATGTTACCTGAGTTGAGCCGCTTGGTGAGACTTGATTCGGAGATGTTCATGGACTCGGCCAAATCCTTTTGGTAGAAGTCCGCTTCATAGATACCCTGATCCAAGAGGGCGTGGAAGGTTTCTTCCTGCAATTTGGTCCACCCATGTTTAAAGGTTTCACTGCAAGCGAAGAGGGTGTTCACAATCTCATTGGTCTCCTCGGAAGGACCGATGAAGTAGATGTGACACTTGCCGTTCCAATTCTTGTCGTGGACATATTCGATTGCTTCCCGGGCTCGCCAATAGGCTTCCCCGTCGGCACCCAGACTCAGCTCCGGATTGATCTTTGTTGCGATTGTTCCCGCCCCAAGGCCAATCCGAAAGTCCAAGCCCAGCCTCTTCTCCAAGGTATCGATGAGGAGGGGCACATTGGCGGTTGGTTTGAGTAGACACTGAAACTCATCACCGATGGTAAGGGTCAGCTTCGACGCAAAGTAGTCCTCAAAATCCCGGTTAATGCCAGCAAAGACCTCTTCCATCGTCTCCTGCATCTCCCGACGGCTGGGAATCTTTTTCGAATTAATCAAGTCACCGATGAGGGCAATGTAGGTTTTCTTGGACATGGCCCACCTCCTTATCTATTCAATGAGGGCCATCCTCATCCTTTCCACCTCAATGGAAAGGGGAATTAATTTCCATATAAATGGAAACTAAAAAAACTTTCCTTATTTAAGGAAAGTATGACAAAGATGGAGCCTTTTGTCAAGGGCCACAATCGGGTCAATGTTATAGAATGCTTGCCTGAAAGCCATTTCCTCGTTATTATGGGAGTAGTAAAAAAGACAAAATGGAAATGAAATTGAGGAGGACATATGATTCCAACACCACATATAGGAGCGACGTCGCCGGACCAAATTGCCAACACCGTATTAATGCCAGGGGATCCCTTACGCGCCAAGTTTTTAGCGGAGACCTACCTAGAGGACGTGACTTGCTTCAACGAAGTCCGTGGCATGCTCGGTTTCACCGGCTACTATAAAGGAAAGAGAGTCTCGGTCATGGGTTCAGGCATGGGCATTCCATCCGCCATGATTTATTACCACGAGCTGTTCAACTTCTACGATGTTCAAACGATCATTCGCGTCGGTACTGCAGGCGGCCTCAATCCTGATTTGGAAATCCGCGACATCGTCGTTGCAACAGGAGCCCACACACCAAACTCGGTTGTCCGTGGCAAGTTTGATGAGATCATGTTTGCGCCAACGCCAAGCTTTGAGTTGGTCATGAAAGCCTATGAGTTCAGCAAATCCCATGACTTTAGCGTTCACTTCGGCACGGTCCTCAGTTCCGACGAGTTCTACCGCAAGTGGGATCCAAAGGTAATGGAGAATTTGGTTAAGTATGGCACCCTAGCCGTAGAGATGGAAGCCGCCGGCCTCTTTATGGAAGCCCGGGAATCAGGTAAGGATGCCCTAGTCGTCTGCACCGTATCCGACCACTCGGAAGGGGAAGAATCCGCAGAAATCCGGGAGAGAGCTTACACCCAGATGATGGAACTGTGCTTAGAGATTGCACCGGAATAAGACCTCTTGTTCCCTTTCAATCGCTAGCCCAAGAAGGGGGAGATCCATGAGTTTTCCAGAAGTTAAACATAAATTAGGTCTTGGCTGTATGAGACTGGAGACAATCGGCGAGGACCCATCCAATATCGACCTCGACAATTTCTCCGCTATG
>CAYMYX010000046.1:0-2047 GCA_964394795.1 uncultured Peptoniphilaceae bacterium | reverse complement strand
CTCCGCTATGCCGCCCAACAAGAGGGAGTCTTCATGGTATTGTCGGGAATGAATAACATGGCCCAACTGGAAGAAAACATCCACATCTTTAAGGACCTTAAAGGCATCAGCGAGGAGGAAATGGGGGCCATCCACCAAATCCGACAAATCCTCGAAGACCAAAGTCGCATCGCGTGCACTAACTGCCGCTATTGCGTGGAGACCTGTCCGCAAGAAATCCTCATTCCGGACCTTTTCACATGCTATAATGATGTAAAAGTATACAATAACTGGATGTCCTATATTCAGCCAAGATACGATGAGCTCACCACCGAAAACGGGAAAGCTTCAAGCTGTATCGAATGCGGAATCTGTGAAGAACAGTGCCCACAGTTTCTTCCTATCCGTGATTTGCTAAAGGATGTCACGAAAGTTTTCGAAGAAGAAAAATAACCAGGTAGCAGGCTCATGGTTACTTCGTGACCATGAGCTTTACTATATCAAAAATAATTTATTACATATTGGAGGAAATTTATGCCGTCATTATCTAGTGATCAATTGTTGCCATTTATAGTCTTTATGGCGACCATCCTGGTCATGATTATTGTAACGGACAACCGTTGGCTCATCGCGCTTATCGGTGCCGTTATCTTCGTTGTGATGGGAACACAATCGATTCAGGATTCATTACTTGCCATCGACTGGAACGTTCTGCTGATGATAGCCGGAACGATGGGCACGGTCGCCCTCTTCATCTGGTCTAAGATGCCCTCGCTTCTTTCGGACATGATCATCAACAAGATGCCCAATGAAAAGTGGACTATCATCGCCTTGTCCGTCTTCGCGGGTATCATCTCTGCCTTTGTCGACAACACCTCAACCGTATTGATGGTTGCCCCAATCGCAGTCACCCTCTGTAAGAAGATTGAAACGTCACCGGTGCCTATGGTTATCGCCATCGCTATCGCCTCAAACCTTGAGGGTGCCGCAACCTTAGTAGGCGATACCACCTCTATCATGCTTGGCGGTGCCTACGACATGGACTTCCTTGACTTCTTTTTCTTCAACGGAAAACCCGGCCTCTTCTTTATTAACCAAGTTGGCCTATTGGCAGCTTCTCTAGTTCTCTTGTTTATCTTCAGAAACCGTAACAAGAGTCTGCCTCAACAAGAACACACCGTGGTTACAGACCTCCTTCCAACTTTCATGTTGGTTGGTACAGTCCTTGCCCTAATCATTGCGTCTTTCATTTCCACAGAAAACCATCTGCCAGCTTGGGTATCCACCAACATCAACGGAATTATCTGTATGACGATTTTCCTCGTCGGCTTCATCATTGAGAAATTACGCTTCCCTAAAGAAAACCTAGGCCAAGTGGTTCTCCGAGACTTCGACTGGCAAACCCTAGTTCAATTGGCCTCCCTCTTCATGATGATTGCGGCCATCTCCAGCGTCGGTGTAATCGACTGGTTAGCAGAAGTCATCGCCACCCTTGGCGGCGGCAGCGTCTTCGGCCTCTACACCATCATCGTTTGGGCATCCGTTATCATCTCCGCCTTCATCGATAACATTCCCTACGTCGCCACCATGCTTCCCGTCGTCGGTTCCCTTAGCGCAGGCATGGGCATTGACCCCACTGTCTTCTACTTCGGCCTCCTCTGCGGCGCAACCCTTGGCGGCAACCTAACCCCAATTGGCGCCTCAGCCAACGTCGCCGGCATCGGTATTCTTAAAAAGAACGGTTGGGAAGTTCCCTCATCCCAGTTCATGAAGATCTCCGTACCCTACACGCTAGCAGCAATATCTGTAGCCTACATTATGGTATGGTTCCTCTTTAAGCCGATCTAGTCTGTAAGCACCTGCACAAAAGTAAATCGGCCCAGCCTCCTATTTAACTAGGAAGCTGGGCCGATATTTATCTGAGTTTTTGTCTACCAAATTGGGCCATGTTTCCTCCCCCAAAGTCTTGTCAATTTACCTGCTAACCCCTATAATAATAGAACATGACACGGGGAATTAGCTCAGCTGGGAGAGCGCATGGCTGGCAGCCATGAGGTCAGGGGTTCGA
>CAYMYX010000045.1:8951-11028 GCA_964394795.1 uncultured Peptoniphilaceae bacterium | reverse complement strand
TGGCGCTATTTCAGAGAACCCTCGGGAACGCAAGCCTATGGTTGGCAGTTTATTGACGGATCTTGGTATTACCTGTTTCCGGTAACCGGCGTTCGAGTTACTGGTCCTCGATTCCTCGACGGCGGATGGAAATTATTTGGCTTCGATGGCAAGCTCTTGTCAGCTAGATAAATCCTAATCATATCAGCAGAAAGATAAATAAAAACTTCATCACAAAGGGCTGTTGCAAGCGAAATTGGTTCTATTGCAACAGCCCTTGTGCTTTATCTTAACGCCTTGATGTTCAGCCCTTTTTGATTTATGATTGAGAATATTTTATTGGCATTTTTGCCCGACGAGTATTTCGAAGAGAGGGAAGTTCTATGGCTACAGACAACACAAAAAAAAGGGCACTGATAGCAGCTTTCCCTCATACGATACCTATACTGACGGGCTTCCTCTTTCTGGGCTTAGCCTACGGCATCTACATGAATGCATCCGGCTTCAGTTTCGTCTACCCGTTGATTACGTCCCTATTGGTTTACGGGGGCGGCCTGGAGTTCGTCTTGGTCAGCATGCTTCTTGCTCCCTATAATCCAATCCAAGCCTTCACCATTGCCCTACTAATACAAGCCCGTCACATTTTCTATGGCATTGCCATGCTGGATAAGTTCAAAGGACTGGGGCTCAAAAAGTTCTACATGATCTTCTCCCTTTGCGATGAAACCTTCTCGATTATTTCTAGCAAGGCACCCCCGCCAGGAGTCGACAAGGGCTGGTTCATGTTCTTTATCGGCCTGCTCAACCAGATCTACTGGGTAGTTGGTGCTACCTTGGGTGGTTTGGTGGGCGAATACATAGCCTTCGATACAACAGGCATTGATTTCGTGATGACAGCCATGTTCGTGGTCATCTTTACCGAAAATTGGTTAAAGGAAAAGAACCATACCAGCTCCATCATCGGGATTGTAGTATCCTTAGGCTGTTTACTAATCTTTGGACCGGAATTTTTCATGATACCGACAATGATCGGCATCCTCCTCTTGCTAACCATCCTTCGCAAGCCCTTCTTAGGTGACGTCGTTGTTGGTGACGATACCGCTGCAACCGTCACGCTAGATCTGGACATCCATGATGAGGAGGACCGTTATGACCATTAGTCAAGAACTCATTACCATCGCCCTCTGCGCCCTTGCTTCACTTATCATGCGCTTTCTACCTTTTGTCGTCCTCTCGACGAGAAAGCCTACCCCCAAGTACGTCCAATACTTAGGCAAGGTTCTTCCCGCAGCCACCTACAGCATGATTGTGGTGTATTGTTTACGCCACGTGGACTTCACCTACCTTCCCTCATTTGTGCCGGAAGTGGTAGCCATCCTGTTTACCATCGGGGTCCATGTCTGGAAGAGGGAGACGGTTATCTCCATTTTTGCCGGAACGTTACTTTATATGATACTGATTCGTTTCATATAATTTGATTACAAAGGAGGTGTCCTATGATTTTTACAACCCTAACAAAAAAGGCTTTATTGCTAGCCTATGAAGCCCACAAAGATCAACTCGATAGAACAGGATTACCTTACATATTTCATCCCTACCGAATTGCTGAAGAGATGATCGATGAATCCTCAACTTGCGTTGCGTTACTCCACGATCTGATCGAAGATACGGATACCACTTTAGAGGATTTAGAAAGCGAAGGCTTTCCAGCAGAAGTGGTTGAAGGTGTAAGGCTAATGACCCACGAAGAAGACGTCCCTTACTTCGACTACGTCGAGCGACTCAAAACGAATCCATTGGCACGAGCGGTTAAGCTAGCGGATTTGAGAGATAACAGTAATGTTGACCGTCTTGAAAAGGTTGAGGAAGAAGACTTGAAGAGGTTTGAAAAATATCGTGAGGCGACTCGGATTCTGTCTGAAGTAGATGATCAAAACTAGACGATTTAATTATAAAAAATATAATCTAGGTAACATCAATAGGGGCTGTGTCAGTACATTTGGCAACAGCCCCTTTACTATTCTGCCACTTGAATTCATACTAAAAGCCGGTTGTAGTCGTTTTGGTATGTTCATTTCCATCCTATTTTCATACCAAA
>CAYMYX010000045.1:0-8851 GCA_964394795.1 uncultured Peptoniphilaceae bacterium | reverse complement strand
TCATACCAAAACAAGCCGCGACGCAATTTGGTATGAATTTAGGGTCATTTCTTGACATACCAAAACCGCGTATAACCCAAATTAGTATGATTCGACCCTATCCAAGGGTCATAACTCCACGCCCACATGGCCCACCACCCTGAACCACGGGGGCCATGTTCCAACCTCCAACCCACCACCTGCAATACAACCCTTTTACATGCTCGAGATCACAAAAATCGACCTCCTGAGCCAGACTAATGTCTAACTCCGGAGGTCAATCTTTTTTACAGTGATTCGGTTATTCAAATTACAGGATATAAGGATCCTTAGTCCAATCGCTATACAGTGATGGATCTTCAAGGTTGGTGTCTCTACCTTCTGGTGGAAGGTCTTCAGCAGACTTTGGTGGAACGATGTCCGTTGGTTCGTTCTTGTCTTGGTCACGCTTACGGTCCGCTTCCCATTGCTCTCTGGAATCGGATACGTTTGGTGCGAGGTCAACATCGTTGATATCGATGCCTAGAGCCTTAGCAACGCCTTCGCCGTATGCTGGGTCAGCGGCATAGGTGTTACGGATGTGGCGGTACTTAATCTGTAACGTTGAGTCTTCCATGTTTCTTGCGGTGTTTTCACAGAGGACAAGCTGTTGCTCTGGGGTCATCGCTCTGAAGAGCTCGCCTGGTTGGCTGTAGTAGTCGGAGTCATCTTCACGGAAGTCCCAACGCTTCGCGTCTCCACCCTTATCGGTTGGTAGTTCTGCGCTGCGGTCATCTTCCCAAGCGCCGTAGCTGTTCGGGCTGTAGTGGAGCTCGCTACCTAGGTTGCCATCGACTCTCATCATACCGTCTCTGTGCCATGCATGAGGGTTCTTCACACCGCGTGGAGAGTTGACCGGAATTTGATGGTGGTTAACGCCTAGGCGGTAGCGATGGGCATCGCCATAAGCGAAGACTCTGGATTGAAGCATGCGGTCAGGGCTGATGCCGATACCAGGAACGAGGTTCGCTGGTGTAAAGCCGGCTTGCTCAACATCTTGGAAGAAGTTATCAGCATTGCGGTTAAGCTCCCACTCACCAACTTCGATTAGTGGGAAGTCAGCCTTATGCCATATCTTCGTCAAGTCGAATGGGTTGTACTCGAGGTTGTCGGCTTGCTCTTCCGTCATGACCTGAATAAAGAGCTTCCACTTAGGGAACATCTTCTTTTCGATTGCTTCGTAAAGGTCACGGCCGTTGCTTTCACGGTCTTTACCAACGACAGCTTCGGCTTCTTGGTCAGTTAAGTTTTGGATACCTTGTTGGCTGATGTGGTGGAACTTGACCCATACGCGTTCACCGTTCTCATTCCACATGGAGTAAGTATGTGAACCAAAGCCATGCATGAAACGGAAAGAGGAGGGGATACCACGGTCAGACATGGTAATGGTTACTTGGTGCAAACTCTCTGGTAGAGATGTCCAGAAGTCCCAGTTGGTGTTAGGGCTTCTCAAGTTTGTGCGAGGGTCTCTCTTCACCGCGTGGTTAAGGTCGATGAACTTCATCGGATCGCGGAAGAAGAAAACGGGGGTGTTATTACCTACAATGTCGTAGTTGCCGTCTTCAGTAAAGAAGCGTACAGCAAAACCACGAATATCCCGTTCAGCGTCAGCAGCACCGCGCTCACCGGCAACGGTAGAGAAACGAGCGAAAACCTCAGTCTTTTTGCCAACCTCAGAGAAGAGCTTCGCCTTGGTGTATTGGGTAATGTCGTTGGTAACGGTGAATTCTCCCCAAGCACCCCAACCTTTAGCGTGCATACGTCTCTCCGGAATTACTTCACGGTTGAAGTGGGCATGCTTTTCAAATAGCCAAGTATCTTGAATAGATAAATGACCGCGTTCACCTGCGCTCAGGGAATCTTCGTTGTTATCGACAGGTTGCCCTCCGGCGCGCTTCATTGGTTCCTTGTTTGTTGTTTGGTTGCGGCTCGGTAGTGGATTACCGAGACCATTTTTCTTCATTGGGTCTTTCATAAGCCATCCTTTCTTTCATTTAAAAGTGAGTTTACATTGAGTTGAACGCCCTCACCATCTCTCCAAAACAATCTACGTTTGGATTCATTTGATTGAGGGCCGGACTTCAACTTATTGATAATGCAAAGATTGCATCATATAATTACCCTAATCATTGGAAGCTATGCAGACGAAGGTGGGCCATGTTTAAATATTAAAATTCTATTAAATACGGGAGAGAAGATACCTAGGGGTACAGGAATTGCAAAAAATATACAGGAGAATTACAACAAAATGACAAGCAGATTTAGGAAAGACGGCTTGGAATACAGTACAATGAAGGTAGACCTATACGGAGGTGTTTATGGATTACAAAATTCTTGTAGTAGATGACGATCAGGAGATCGTTCAAGCGATTCAAATTTACCTAGAGATGGAAGATTTCAATGTGGTATGTGCGACTGATGGGGAGCAGGCGTTAAAGATAGTGGATAGTGAGGAGATTCACCTCATCCTGTTAGATGTTATGATGCCGAAAATGGATGGCCTCCAAGTGCTGGAGCGAGTCCGCGAAACGAAGTCAATTCCTGTCATTATGGTCTCCGCCAAGTCCGAAGATATCGACAAGATCGGTGGTTTGGAACGGGGAGCAGATGATTACATCACCAAACCTTTTAATCCCCAAGAGCTCATTGCTAGGGTTAAAAGCCACCTGCGTCGGTATGCGGAATATAGTAATATCTCACAGGATGGCCCGGTTTCTCATATTTATCAGCAAGGGGGACTGGTACTTGATGACGAGCGGAAGAAGGTCTTCGTTGATCAAGAGCAAGTTTCGCTTACTCCCATTGAGTACCGCATCCTCTTCCTTCTGTTGAAGAATCCTGGGAAAGTCTATTCCAGTGACGAGATTTACGAAGAGGTTTGGGAGGAGGAATCCATGGGGTCGGTACAAACGGTAGCGGTTCATATCCGCCACATCAGAGAAAAGATAGAGATCAACCCCAAGGACCCTCGCTACCTCAAGGTAGTCTGGGGCTTGGGCTACAAGATAGAAGCACAGAGGGACAACCATGGCGAAGAAAGAAACCAAGAAAACGGAAAAGAGAATAAGGGATAAGTTTCGACCTCAAAGCTTTATATGGCATTGCCTGGCTGCGGTTTCGGTCATGTTCTTTGTCCTGGTTATTCGCCTTGCTCTCTTGACGGCAACACCGGCAATGCCCGGGGTATCCTTTTTTAGCGCGCCTAGCTTTCAGAATGCTTTAGAGCAGGAAGGGGCTAAGGTCTATGAGTACACAGATTCCTTGGAGCTGGAAGACCTTTTCGAAAAGTTAGCACCGGAAACGCCCATTTCTTCGGGTTTTGTCAACCTATCCTTGCAAGATGCCGTCGTCTACTTCCAAAAACTCTATGAATTAAATGACAACCCTGAAGCCCAGGGAACGGTGGGGGAAAACTTGGAGAATATGAACAACAAGGTTGCCCCTACAGACCAGGTCAATCTCACCAGCCCCTTATACCGAAAAGCTGACTTGATGGAATGGGCAAAGGAGGGCGTCCACTACGAGACGAAGACTCTGCTCTTCGTCAATCACACGGACCCGGAAGGGAACCTCTACCAGAGCTTTGATGAGGTCAACCCGTTGAATTTGGTAGATATGGACTACATCGAGGGTGTACTTTCCACGTCGGATGCCTTCATGGACAACGTCGAAATGATTGACGAAAAGTTCGCCCCCATGTATTCCTTAGATATTATCGACTTTGCCAACTACCACCTTCAAGATATCGAACGACTGGTCACTCAGGTAGCTACCGTTTTGGACCACCCCTTGATTCGTGGGGAAAGCTTGGGTATTCAGGAACCTGACTCCAACATTGGTTACAATATCACATACTCGGGGACGCAAAATGAATACAGCAATCTTGAATCGGGGAGGTTTACGGACAGTCAGTGGACAGCCGTTATTCAGCTGAATCAGGATGGGACCTACCGGGTAGGATCTGGGCCATACTTTCAGGACCTCAACAACTACTTTTCCAACAGCGATAAGCGGATATACAACTTGGTGCCTCGGACTGCAAGGCTTGCGGTAGATACCAATTTCCCTAAGCAAGATTACATCTCTTCCGCCTACGAAATCTACAGCACTGTTCAGGTTCGTTTTTGGTCATCTATCCTTGGCCTAGTTGTCAGTGCCATCCTTTGGATATGGGCGGTCTATCGGTATTTGTCCATCTCGAGACCCAGAACGAAGGGTTTGATAGCCCGATGGGAGTATCACTTCCCTGTAGAACTTATCCTTGTGCTTTTGGCGCTGTTCTTCTTTTTCCTCTACGAGGTGCCCGCTTACATGCATCCTACTTTGGAAAAGTATGTGGTATCGCCTCAGTCCTACAAGAGCTTGGAGAGCAACTTCGTCCTCTTCACCTTTTCTTTATCCGCGATTCCGTTTAGCATCGTCGTCGTGTATATGCTCTCTATTCTGGTGAGAAAATACCAGATGGGGTCGCTACGTAAGACCAGCCTGATTTATCGGCTGAGAGAAGAGATCAAGAACCTCTTCTCCTACTTCTTCAACAGTGGCTGGGATGGTTTCCGCTATTCTTTGGGGGTTACCCTACTATTCTTGGCCGGCTTAACCATCTTGGCCTTGCTTAATGATGGCCACAAGCAACTCTTCATCGTCGCTGTCATTATCTTGGCCGCTTTTGCTTACCTCGGCATCAGGGCGTTGGCGGAGTATCTGTGGTTGATTCAAGCGACCAACAATGTCGTCAATGGACGACCTTCGAGAGATATCAAGGTCAATGATTACCATGGGTTGAACAAGCGGATGGCCCAAGAATTGGTTGTTGTAGATGACAGCATCAAGAAGGCGACGGAAGCTCGGGTGAAGAATGAGCGGATGCAAACGGAGCTGATTACCAATATCTCCCACGATATTCGGACGCCGTTGACTTCCATCATCAACTACGTGAGTCTGCTTAAGCAGTCGGGGGTGAATGATGAAAATGCCGAGGACTACATCAACATTATAGACAATAAGGCCAACCGGCTAAGTGACCTGATGAATAGTTTGATAGATGCATCGAGGGCTAGCAGCGGTGCCCTCCATTTGGATATGATGAGTCTGAGTTTCAACGAGGTCATCGAGCAGATTATCGCGGAGTACGAAGGGGTTTGGGAAGAGGAGGACCTGAAGTTAGTCGCCAAACTTCCGGAAGAGGACCTCCTGATCTTGGCCGATGGTTTCCACCTGTCGAGAGTTTTAGATAACTTGTTAAATAATGCGAGGAAGTATGCCCTACCGGGCACCCGAGTTTACTTGAATCTTCAGGAAGTCGATGGGGACTGCGTCTTTGAGCTGAAAAACACGTCTTCTCAGCAGCTAAATCTCCAGCCGGATGAGCTCATGGAGCGGTTTACCAGGGAAGATAAGTCGCGGTCAACGGTGGGCAGCGGGTTAGGGTTAGCTATCGCGAGGAATACCATTAACCTGATGCATGGCCATTTTGATCTCATTATCGATGGGGACCTCTTCAAGGTTTTGGTCATTTTCAAAAGTTTGACCTAAATCAAATTTCATTTTATAATTAAAAGGCTAACCGGAAAGCACATGGCATTGCCATGTTCTTTTCCTTTAACCCAGTGAAATGGAAGGAGGCTTCATGGCTTGCAACCACTGCAGCGACAGTTGTAAACTGTGCACATCTGATATTGTTCTGTTTTCCAATTTGCCCTTGGAAGAGCAGCAGAATTTACAAGAGATAAGCCGCCATAGGACCTTTACAAGAGGAGACATCCTCTTTTACGCAGGAGATAAAGCCGATGTGTTACGTATCGTCCACGGCGGAAAAGTGAAATTACATAACTATGATTTAGAAGGCAAAGAGCAGATCTACGACATCATTGGAGACGGAGATTCCATCGGGGAAGACCTCTTCTTGGAAAACAATGCCGTTTATCCCTATGATGCGACCTGCATAACCGACGGAAGAATGTGCGAGATCAGCAAGGACATCTTCATGGACTTACTTCGAGCAAAACCTGAAGTGGCCATGAACCTGATTGGGTCCTTAAGCCGCAAGCTCCAGCAAGCCAACGAGCGGATGGATGTCTTATCCGAAAATGATGCGGGGATGAGATTGGCCACCTTCTTCTACAACCGCTGCAAGAGGCAGAATCATTACATCGTCGACCTGACCGTCGATGATATTGCTGCCAGCATAAACCTTCGCAGAGAAACGGTGAGCAGAAAGATTCGGGAACTTCAGCAGCTGGGCATCGTCAAGCGAATGGGGCAGAGCAACATTCGCATCTCCGACATGAACCGCTTGCGCCTCTACGCTGAAGGAGAGATGGAAGCACTAATTACGAAATAGGATGAACCATGATAGATATTTGTTTACTAGGAACAGGAGGTATGATGCCGTTACCGGGTAGGCATCTTACCTCTCTTTTATTGCGCTACCAAGGGCACAGTATCTTGGTCGATTGTGGGGAAGGCACTCAGGTGGCCATCCGTAAGTACGGTTGGCCCATGCACTCCATCGACATGATTTGCTTCACCCACCTCCACGGGGACCACGTCGCGGGTATCAGCGGCCTTCTGTCCTCGATGACTACGGAGGGAAGGAAAGAGCCTGTTCGCATCATCGGACCTCGAAATACGCTGGAAGTCGTCTCCCAATTATGCATTGTCGTGGGGGTCTCTTTTGACGTGCATTTTCATGAGATTGGACCCAACGACCCCTTTGAGTTGGAGGACATCACCATTACCCCCTTCAAGGTCAAGCACAATCTCCTCTGCTACGGCTACCGCTTCGACCTTGACCGTCGGCCCAAGTTCCTACCAGAGCGGGCCATGGACTTAGGTCTACCCCGCACCCTGTGGAGCTTCCTCCAAAAGGGAGAGACGGTAACCCATGAAGGGAGGACTTACCGTCCCGACCAGGTGACGGGGCCCAACCGCAAGGGCTTGTCTCTGGTTTATTCCACGGACACCAGACCTTGCCGAAGCTTGGAAGATGCAGCTCATGAAGTCGACCTTCTCATTACTGAAGGCATCTATGCCGATCCGGAGAAGGCAGATTCAGCTAGGGAAAAGATGCACATGACTAGCCTGGAGGCGGCCGAGCTTGCCACCAGAGCAAAGGCCAAGGAAGTTTGGCTCACCCACTACAGCCCTTCGTTCCAAAATCAGGAAGACTATGCGGTCTGGTTGAAAGGCCTCCACCCCAACATCCGTTTTGCTAAGGATGGGGAGAGAGTGACCCTAACCTTCGAAGACTAAATGATCTGTCGCGGTACCCGTTGACACAAAAACTGCCCTACACTCTCCTTAGGAGGGTGATATGGATAAAGTTATTTTCATTTTGTATGGCATACAATTAGGAATAATTTCCATCATTGATGGGAGGGAAAGGCGGATACCGAACAAGCTGTTGGGTATCGCCTTGCTTCTTTTTGGCGTGGTCATGGTGTGGTGGATTGGCGGAAGCGATGGGGTGGCTAGGGCGGACTTGGTGAGCGGTTTGTTGCATCGTTTGGGAGATGCTGCCGTATTCTTGCTCATCTTTCTGGTCTTTCATTTACTCAGTAAAAACAGTTTAGGCATGGGGGACGTGAAGCTCCTCTTTGTCCATTTTGTGTATTTGGCTAGGGATATGGCCCTCGTTTCTTTACTTCTGAGTCTGATTATCTTGGTGCTATACTCGCTGGTTGACGTAGGATTTCGCAAGCTCAGAATGACGAAAAAGCCGAAAAAAACAGACTACCCCTTCGCGCCTTTCCTGTTTATTGGGTATCTTGTTTTGGGTAAGCTTATGGCATGAATTCTTAAAAAGGAAGGAGAAAAGATGAAACGAATCAAACAAGCCTTGTTTATTTTCTTAGGCACCGTGACGTTGATTATTGGCAGCATCGGTATCATTCTGCCGGTCTTACCAACTACGCCTTTTCTTCTTTTGTCTGCCTTTTTCTATTTGAGAAGTTCAGAGCGGCTCTACGAGTGGCTGATTAACCACCGAATTCTTGGGCTATACGTTCGAAGTTACATTAAGTACCGGGCGATATCCCCTAAGACTAAGGTCTTTGCCCTTTCAACGCTTTGGATTACCATTATTCTTTCCTTGGTGTTCTTTATTCATAAGACCTTCGTGCGAGTGGTTATCCTTATTGCGGCGACAACAGTTACCTTCCATATTCTTTCTCTTAAGACGATGGATAAGGAAGATATGGAAAAGATTGACCAGGACCCGAGAAAAGCAGAAGCCAACTTCCAATAAGCTATTATTGAGGTGGATACGATGATTAGTATTGAACGTTTTACCGAAATTTTGGATGAGCTATACCAGGAGGTTCCTGAAGATATTTTGGAGGGGCTTAACTTAGGCGTTGCCGTGGGCGAAGAATTGAAGGTTCACGATAAGGCCATCAACAATGACCTTTATGTGCTTGGCCAATACAAGAGAAGTGGCATGGGGAAGGGCGTTATGATCTATTACGGGTCCTTTATGCATTTATATGGCAGGGTCAGTGAAGAACGGTTGAGGGAGAGGATGAGGCAGGTGCTTTATCATGAGCTTCGCCACCATATGGAATATCGGGCGAATAACAAGGATTTGGAAGTGGAAGATGCCATCTTCATCGCTAAGTATCAGAATCGGATGACAAAAGAAAATAACGAAGAGGAATGACCCTAAGATTAGCTGTGATGCTAACTTGGCGGTCTTTTTTTTGTGCAAATTTTTGGGGTCAGGTGGATGGCACACGAATTGCTAGGGTTGGGCCCGAATGGGACAATCTTCAAGGGGCGTTATACCAAAGTGCGGAAAATGCGATTATGTATGATTAAACTCGCTAGCCGTAAA
>CAYMYX010000044.1:0-11124 GCA_964394795.1 uncultured Peptoniphilaceae bacterium | reverse complement strand
ATGGTTATCGGTATTAAAGGAATCGCATATGGTACCACAATAGCGAACTTGGTTGGTGCTTTTATCATGGTATATATTTTAAGGTACGAAGAAAATATAAGAATACTGAATAATTTGAAAGATTTTATAGTAAAACAAATAATATTTAATATATTTGCTTTTATTGTAACAGAATTCATAAATAATATTTTATTTATCTCATATTATGATCAAATAAATATATTTTTCTTAGGCTTAAGCTATTTTGGAACTGTTGGATTATTTAATATATTTAACTGGAAGGAAATCAAAGATATAACAAAATTAACTTAAATAATTAATAAAAGCCAGATAGCCATTATTAATTATCGACTGAACCAGGAATATTGGGTATTAAATAAAAAAGCATCTTGATATTTAGCGTCATTAATGGTATAAAAGCTATTTAATTAAATCTCGATAAATTAAGGAAAAGTGAGTAAAGACTATGAAAGTAATTATAGGCAAATGTCGTACAGAATAAAAATAGATTTTGAGAGATTATAAGTCGTAGATTTATTTTTTGAATGTAAAATGGAGGAAAAATGCAAGAACGAGATATTGATTTATTAATATTATGGGACGCAATTAAGAGGAATCTAATCACTATTATTTTTAGCGGCATTCTTTTTGGAGGTGCAATATATTTATATAGCACAATGATTGTTAAGCCCAAATACGAAGCAACAACCTCGATGATTATTAGTCAAAGTAATCGTGATGAAATTACTAATAGTGATTTACAAATTAATGATTTAAGGCTAAATCAGGAATTGGTAAATACCTATAGTGAAATCATAAAAACGAGAGGGATATCAAATATTGTCATTGAGAATTTAGGCTTAGATTTGAATTATGAGCAATTTAATCAAAAGGTGTCTGTTACTCAAAAAGGCAATACAGAAATATTTGGAATTAATGTGATTGATGTAATTCCTGAACGAGCTAAAGATATTGCCAATGAAACTTCAGAAGTATTTAAAGAAGCTATCGTTGAGATTATGAAAACAGATAACGTACAGATTTTGGATGAAGCTGTCTTACCTGAAGAACCGATTTCTCCTAACGTATTAAGAAACACCCTATTGGGCTTTATAATCGGCTTGTTTCTTAGTGCTGCATTCTTTATCCTAAAAGAGCTCCTAGACACAACCATCAAAACATCCGATGACGTTTCAGAGGCACTTAACATCCCTGTACTTGGTGTATTACCTGATGTGAAAAGACCGATAGTGAGGAAATCATAATGAGTAAGAGAAAGCATAATTATGGTGGTACATCCCAATATGATGAAGCAATAAGAACATTACGAACGAATATCTTATTTAGCAATATAGATGAGAAGTTGAAGAGTATAGTTATTACGTCTTCTGTGCCAGATGAAGGGAAAACCACGGTATCTATAGAATTGTGTCGTTCCTTGGCTCAAAATGGTAACAAAGTGTTATTGATGGATATGGACTTAAGAAATCCTTCTGTTGCTGGAGCCTTAGGATTAGAGAATAGAGTGGGCATCACAAATATTCTGATGAAGAAGATCAGTTTAGAGCAAGCCATAATAGAAGATGAGTATGAGGAAGATTTAAACTTTCTGGTAACTGGACCACTACCACCCAATCCTGCGGAATTAATAGCATCAGATGCAGTGAAAGAATTAGTAGACGAAGTTTATCGCAAGTTTGATTACGTTATTATTGATACGCCCCCAGTAGGGATTATTACCGATGCAGCCATTATATCTACCTTAGCTGATGGGGTAATCCTGATCATCAAATCAGAGTCGACGAAAAAGGAACTTGTTGAAAAATCCATTGAAAGTATCCATAAGGTAAATGGCAAGATTTTGGGCGCTGTGTTAACCCATGCAAAAGTTAAAGGAAGGGAATATGGTAGCTATTATGGGAAATAGGTAGCCATTGGAAGATAGAATAATGAAACTTTATGACATACACAATCACCTCGTTCCTTATGTAGATGATGGATCTAGATCTATGGATGAAACTATCCTGATGATTGAACAGTATATTGAATCAGGCTACGGTGGTGTGATTGCAACTTCCCATTATGATAAAGGTAGATATGTTGTTGAAGCGAATGAAGTGCTTGCAGGTTTAGCAGAAATCAGGGAAGAACTAGATAAAAGAGGCATTACATTTGATTTGTATCCTGGTAACGAGATACAACTAGAAGTTAAAACGGTTCAAGATATTGTAGATAGAAAAGTACTGAGATTGAATAATTCAAGATATGTTCTCTGTGAACTTCCTATGTTAACAAAGCCAAGCTATGTGGAAGATGTTGTTTATGAGATGCAGTTAAACGGGTGGACACCGATTATTGCCCATCCAGAACGATATACCTATGTACAAGAGAACCCTGACTTGTTGCTGCCCTTTATCAAAAAGGGATGCCTTGTGCAGATGAATCTTTCCTCCCTGTTTAATCCAGGTGTACAAGAACTCAGCAGAAGTTTGCTTAATAAAGGGTTGGTCCACCTCATTGGTACAGATGCTCATCAAAGTGAATGGCGGTCTCCCCAAGTGAAAGAGCAGTTAGAAGAGTTAAACGAATTGATAGGAACTGAAAAATTCGAAGTGCTTACGTCAATAAACCCAAGAAAGGTTATTGATGATGAAATGATATCTTCCACGATTAAGTATGTTTCGCAGGAGAAAGTAGAACCGAAGAAGAAAAAATGGTATAAATTTTGGGAGTAGAATATGAAGATTAAAAATTCAATCCTGTTTGTTTTGGCTCTTGTACTACTGACTTCATGTAAGCAAGAAGCGGAAGAACCCTATATCAGCAAGGCAAAAGACATCGAAACAGTTTTTGATAACATAAGTGTTCCACCAAAAGCGGAGAGAGAATCGGGCTCGACTAGCAATGGGGAAGAAGCGGTTGGCGAGGAATCTTCAATGACTAATGATAATGATGAATCTACTGATGATAGCTCCTCCTTGAATGATGAGGAAATTTCCTTTACTGATGCAGATGAGGAAGAGGAGTCAGATTTTGCTGTTGATATGAAAATAACGACAGCAAATGTAAGATTTCGCATGGGCCCATCAAGTGACTACGAATATACGGAGACGATCCCAGGGGGGACTGAGGTAGAAGTTCTTGAAGAGGGTTTAGGTTCTGATGGAAGCTGGGTGAGAATACTTTATCAGGGTATTGAAGGCTTCGTGTCCTCGGAACTAATCGAAGAGATTGTGGAAACAACGGAATAGATAGGCAAGAGATTACAGTGATAGATTGTAATCTCTTTTTTGTTAAGGGAGTAGATAGGATAAGGGTTTCTTATTAGTGTGAGTATTGAATCAAGAGGGTATCTTAAGACTGTAATATTTCATTCATATTTTACTTCTTGAAAGGAGATAGGGATGGCAAAGAAGAAATCAGATAATAAATATTCGGATAAGGCCCAGGAGAAAATCGCAGAAGTAATGCGGGAATTTGAGGATGGAAAACTAAAGTCCAGCTCTGGGGACAAGGTGACTGACCGCCAACAAGCTATTGCTATTGGCATTTCAGAAGCACGGGCAGCAGGATATAAGGTCCCTGATGAGGAAGAAGATGACTAAGCCCTTATTTCACTTTGATAATAGTTACGAAAGTTTGCCTTCTATTTTCTACAAGAAAGTGGGCTTACACCCAGTGTCCCATCCTCGATTGGTCTATTTGAATGATGCCTTGGCCCAAGCCTTGGGTTTGGATGCACAACGTTTAGAAAGAGAAGCATTGCCTGTCTTTGCTGGCAATTCCTTTCCGGAGAATGCCTCGGCGATTGCCCAAGCTTATATGGGGCACCAATTTGGTCATCTGACCATGCTGGGAGACGGCCGGGCGATTTTGGTGGGTGAGCAAGTGACTCCTGATGGGAACCGTGTTGACATTCAGTTGAAGGGGAGTGGCCGAACGCCCTTTTCCCGAGGAGGAGACGGAAGAGCAACACTTTACTATATGCTGAAAGAATACTTATTCTCAGAGACTATGCACTACTTAGGTGTACCCAGCTCTAGGTCTTTGGCTGTTGTGGAAACGGGAGACAAAGTCTACCGCCCAGAGGGAGACACAGGAGCGGTTTTAACCAGGGTGGCCTCGTCTCATATCCGGGTGGGTACCTTTGCTTATGCCCTTCATTATGGGGACCGGTCATCCCTAGAGGCTTTGGCGGACTACACGATAGCACGCCACTATCCCGAGTTGCTAGAGGCAGAGGATAAGGTTGTCTTATTCTTTGATGAATTTTTGAAGGTCCAGGCGAAGGTGGTTGCCAAGTGGATGGCCCTTGGCTTTGTGCATGGCGTGATGAACACCGATAATACATCGATTTCGGGGGAAACTTTTGATTATGGCCCTTGTGCCTTTATTGATCGATACGATATCGATGCGGTATATTCATCGATAGACCGCTTTGGCCGCTATCGGTATGGGCAGCAACCAGCAATACTTTTATGGAATGCTCGTCGTTTTGCAGAAACCCTCTTGCCTCTCATCGATGAGAATGAGAATAAGGCACACGACCGGCTGATGGTTCAGCTCAACCAATTTCCTACCTATTTTGAGGCGGCCTATTATGGAGAGATGATACAGAAGTTGGGCCTCTTCGTAGACGATGCTAAGAGCCGGTCTTTGCTGGGTCAGCTATTACGTTTTATGGAAGAGCACAAGTTGGATTACACCAACACATTTGTTGACCTACGCCGTTTGGACTTTACCCAAGAGATTTATCAAAAGGAAGATTTTGTTACCTGGCGGCAGGCTTGGGTAAAATTGATGGGAGTTCAGGGACAGACTCCAGAGGAAGCAAAAAAATTGATGGAGTCTAAAAATCCCCTTATTGTCGCAAGGAACTATTGGGTAGAAAAAGCTTTGGAAGCCGCAGAAAGTGGAGATAGAACTCTATTTGAAGAGTTCTTGCGGGAACTGAAACGACCTTATGAGGACAACAAGGAAAAGGAGAAGTTTAGGGAATCGCCAGATAACTTTTCCTATATGACCTATTGTGGAACCTAATACTATAAGGAGGTATTGATGAATTACTTAGAACACAATATAGAGGAACATAATAAAGCGAAAGATTTGATTGCCCAGATTGAAAAAGAAGAAGATGGTAAGAAAAAGAGAAAACTATTCGAAGAGCTTTATGTTATGATCCATGCTCACCATAAAGCGGAAGAAGAAGTAGTCTTCCCTGCGGTAATGAATAAATTGGAAGCTAAGGAAGATTTAGATGTTCCTCGGGAAATGAAGGAAGAACATAGTTTAGCAGCCTACCAATTCTCTGTTATTGAGAAAACGGGTATCCGCAACGAAACTTGGGATGCAAAATTCAGTACCTTAAAGGAAGTTGTGGAACACCACATGGATGAAGAGCAAGATGAATTTGCGAAGGTGGCAAAAGACGTGTTAACCGAAGCTGAGCTGGAAGACTTGCTTGTCCAATTCGAAGAAGCGATGCCCAAATATGAAAAAGAGAAAAAGGCTGATTTAAAGTAAATCCTCTTCAAATTGGCTGCCGGAATAATAAGTCACTGCAAAATTGTTTGTGGTGGCTTTTTTATTGGCTTGCCTTATCGTTTATGCTTGGGTGTGTCGGCACGTATTGGCACTAGACATCCATAGAGTATGGGATTCCCTTCATGTGAAGGGCCAGCTCTTTAGTAAAATAAGCCCCCGTTAATCTGATAAAATAGGAATAACTAGCTTAGCAACACAAATTCTCATTTTGAGGAAATAGCGATGAAAAAATACCTTTTCTATTATCTGAATCGGCATAAGTGGTTTCTCTTCCTATTGGCTTTGTTCTTTGCCGTTGTCGGGTCCTATCAAGTCTTTCATGGCGCATACAGTCATCCCCTGAAAGAACTATCCGTTATTTTGTTTTCGACGATTAAGTTGTTTTCCTTCTTTCCTCTTAATCCGATTACCAAGGAAGCTCCCTTATTTTATGAGATTGCGATCTGGTTCGCTCCTGCGGTAACGGTAGTGGGATTCTTTTCTTTATTTGACCGCATCTATCGAACCTTTTCTCATACGATTTACCATTGGAACCGCAAGCACCTCATTGTCATGGGGAGTAATGAGGATTCGATGAAGTTCATCAAGAATCACTTAGAGAGCGGTGACCAGCTAGGGATAATCTTACTATGCGATATCGCCGACTCTATTGATGAAGAGGTCTACCAGAATTTGCTCACCAAGATTGTTCGTTTGGATTTTTCCCGGCCTGAGAACCCTCTAAATAAGAGGGCAATCAAGGATGAAAAGTTGGATGAGGTTGATCTTATCATTTCTTTTGTCGATGAGCCCAATAACTATGGTCAGATCGCCCCCCTGATTCAAAACAGGCCCTTGCTTTATCGTTGACCGATCAGACGATAAAAATAGCCGACTTAACCGATGAAGGGACTTTGCCCTTTATCAATGCACAGATTGCTGGTATATCGGAGAACCAGCTATATACTTTATATTTTCAAGATAACAGCTACTATATCTGGGATAATACCAAAGAGGAAAAGGTTAGGGATATCAATCACCCCTATTTGCTCCACGATATTACCTATTTGTTAGGGGGGAACCGCTATTCGGTTTCTAACGATGGCAAGTACATCTCAGGAGTTTACGATAATAGAGAGGACGAAAGGGGATCCACTGCCCAAGTCTTTGTCTTAGATACAACAACCAATGAGATATCCTATAACTTCCAAACACCCTCAACGAGCTTTATTTTAGGCTTTTCGGCAGACGGCGGTTATCTCTTTTTAACAACAGCTTATAACGAAATAACGATTCACAACGTGCTCAGCCAGTTTGTTGAAAAGACAATTGAAGTGGATCCTGGCTTTATTATGAGTGTGCGCTTTAGCTCGGATAACAAATATATGATCATCAACTACGAAGAGGGCGTATCCAATGTTTACCACGTTGAGGATGGGCAACTTGTGGGCACGATACCCGGCCAAGTACTCCACCTCGCCGAAAATGATGAGGGGAAAGTCCAAGTAAGCGCCATCTACAACAACGTCGGTTCAAGGTATATTGATTTCGAACTTACTCATGAAGTCAGTTTCGACGTTCTCCAAGATGACCTTGGTAGTGAGAGTAAAGACCGCTACCAGTACAATCCAAAGACCGACTTGCTCTTCGTTATTAAGTCAAGAGCCGACAAACACCGCCTCTATGCCATTGATTTTGAACAGGGCTACCAAATCAAAACTTTGGATACCAACCTATCTGTTTATGAACCAACGGGCTTTATCAGCCAGGAAGGCGATAAAATTATATTCGATTATTCCTATGATGCCTTCCTCTATCCCGACTTTAATGCGGATGGCCACCCTAAGGTTGCTATCTTCCCCCTTCTTGATTATGATACGATTCGCGAAGAGTCATTAAGGATGGTGGAGGGTGTTGAGCTAGAAGAATCTATGGATAGGGAAGAAGAAAGCAAATAGGAGCCGCTTTTGATATAATTAGAGCGAGGATTCATGTTTTATACGTTGAAAGTAGAGAAGAGAAGGGGAAATCATGAAAATTGCTATGGGGAGTGACCATGTCGGTGTCGAATTGAAACCTGCCATCATCGAGCACTTGGAAGAATTAGGGCACGAAGTCACTGATTTTGGTCCAGAAACGGCAGACAGAACGGACTATCCTATCTATGGTATCCGCGTAGCGGAAGCTGTAGCGGCTGGAGACTTTGACGGCGGTATCCTTATTTGCGGTACAGGTATTGGCATCTCCATTTCAGCCAATAAGGTTAAAGGCATCCGTGCAGCTTGTTGCTCAGAAGCCTACTCCGCCAAACTATCCAAGCAACACAACAATTCCAACATCCTATGCTTTGGTGCCAGAGTTGTTGGCGTTGAAGTCGCAAAAATGATGGTTGATGAATGGTTAAATGCAGAGTACGAAGGTGGCCGCCACAGTTGTCGAGTGCAAGAGATAATGGACTTCGAAGAGGGAACGTGGTCGCCTGCCGATGTTGAATAGCTAGCACGCCAAAAATAGATTAGTATTGATAATTGCCCCCTAAAGTTGGACTAAGCAGACCAACTTTAGGGGGTTTTTGAATATTCTTAGGCTATAGCGTATCCTACGATTGGCGGGAATCTGGAAAACGCAATGATTTGATTTTTTCCATGCACATGTGATGAAAGAAAAATCTATTTGCCCACTACGCGATAGAGATTTCTTTTTCCCCTTAGCTAAAGTGAGATAAAGATTTCCTCCGTTCTTCCAAGGAAGTATAATAAAGTTGAGTAGGCATCCTTATACTCATTTTAAAGGAGGATATACGGTCATGACGAAGAAAACAATTCAATTGAAGAATTCGAAAAGTATTGGTTTAATTACCTTTATGCTTGGTCTAGCATTTGCCTTATCTGCCTGTTCTCCTGCTACAGAAAAGTCCCAGGAAGAAAGTCATAACGATGAAAAACCAACTCTTGCTGGAGTGGAAAGCCTAACCAAAAAAGAAGACACCATCTATCTTGCGGGTGGTTGCTTTTGGGGTGTGGAGGAATACTTTGCTCGGATCGATGGCATTTTAGACACTGAGGTTGGCTACGCTAATGGCAAGATCGAGGAAACATCGTATGAGACGTTGCGTGAAACGGGCCATGCCGAGACCTTAAAACTAGTTTATGATGCGAATGCGATTGAAAATGAGCTGCTCTTAAATTATGTGAGTGGCGAAGATTACCATCAAGACTACTTAAAGAAGAACCCTGGTGGCTATTGTCATGTCGACCTTTCTTTAGCGGATGAACCATTAGCTGGGGAGGACTTATACCAGAAACCCAGTGAAGACAAGCGAAAAGAGCTCCTGAGCAAAGAAGAATACGAGGTGACACAGAATGCAGGGACGGAGAAACCTTTTAGTCATCCTTACGATAAGTTGGATGAGGAGGGAATCTATGTAGATATTGTCACAGGCCAACCACCGCTATGGCAAGCCTTATGGGAACCTGAGTAGGACACAAAAAAGAGCCTTGATGGATGGGCCAGGCAAGTTAAGTAAGGCCTTAGCCCTTGACCTGACTCACAATGGCTACGACCTTCTTGCTAGTGAGGTCTACCTCCTTGATGGTGGTGCCCAGGATTTTGAAATTCAGCGGGCTAAGCGGATAGGCATTGACTATGCCGAAGAGGCAAAGGACTTTTTGTATCGCTTTACGATTGCGCCTTAATGTGATTGTTTAAAAAAGCAATCATGTTATCGAGGACTTGGACAGTAAGGTCACTGGAGCTGTCTCGATCGAAATCATGGTCCTTGCTATCGACAGTAAAGGTACTTGGTTGATACTTTTCTTGGAGGGCAAGAAATTCATCAAAGGGAACGTCATAATCTCCTGTAGCATGAGCGCAAAAGAGGGGAAGGGGAAAGTGGTCAAGGTTCTTGAGGCTGAAGTTGTCAAGGAAGTTACTGTCACTTTCTCCATATACGAGTTCTTTCCAAATACCTTTTTGGCGGGCATAGATGTAAACCCCCATGGCATCGCGGAGGTCGCCTTCGACCCTTGGTCCATCGGGGACCTGGTCTAACCAAGAGGCATCAAGTGCAGGATAGGTCTTGTTGAAGTAGGCATTTTTGGATTCAAACCAGTTGCCTTGGAGAAAAGCATAGCCATAAAAAGAGACAACACCATGGGGCGGAGGGTTTAATCCTCCTTTACCCCCAAGGAGAAGGCTAAGATAGGCGCCAGCAGACCGGCCCCAGAGGTAGTAGGGAAGGTCTTGCCCTAACCACCTCTCTCTTTCTAGGAGGATAGTGGAAATAGTCACTTTCAAATCTTCAAAGATTTCTGGGAGTCTCGTAGAAGGAGCTAAGAGATAGTCAACACTGATGACAACGTAACCCTCATCAGTGAGTCTTTGTAGGTGGTAATTCGGCAGGTCGTCTCGGTTGCCGAAAATGAGGCCCCCGCCATGAAGGTAGAGGATGATTGCCTTGGCTTGCACATCTTCATTTTGTGTTAGGGTAACTTCTTTTCGAACAGGTTCGTTAGCGAGAAGGAATACTTTTTGGTTAAACATCGAATCTCCTTTCGAGTCAGTTTTTCTCTTATGCCTTATACCCCCTTATAGAAAGAAGCCAGCGATAGGTCCTAACCAATAGAATGGAGGTGGCTTTGATCAAGTACAATGCAGGAAACAAGACAGAGAAAAGGCCAAGCTTGGCCTTTATTGTCCACGTATTTCTATTGAGTTTTCTTGCCTATTATCTCATCGATATGGTCGCCTATAGGCTCTTCTCCTTCCTGGCCATGCAGGGCATTCTCATCCCGTGGCTTGGCCTTCTAGAAGGCATCTTTCTTCTTGTCATGACAGCCTGTACTTACCGTTTAATCTGGGAGAAGATCTTCAAATTGGATGGGAATCAGTACGGTTTGAAGGGCTTCCACTTGTCATGGAAGTGGCTCGTTCTCGCCATCCTAATGCCGACAGTTCTGCTTTTCGTCTACTTCAAATTTCTTCCAGGCAGCTGGGTTGTCAATGATGTCCCCTGGGCCATCCAGGTGAACTGGATAACAGGGGCCATCTTCACGACTGGATTCGCCGTTGCCTTTACCGAGGAAGTCTTAATCAGAGGCCTCCTCCTGGGCCTTTTCACGCAGTGGGGAAGCAGGAGAGTAGGCCTGCTCCTATCTTCAGTGGTCTTTGCTCTCCTCCACTTGACCAGCCCAAATTTGGGTCTCTATGGGGCTCTCTTGCTCTTCCTGGCTAGCTTTCTTATCAGTTTTATCTTTAGCTTTGCCTATTGGGAAAGCGGGACTATCCTTAGTCCCATACTGGTCCACGGGATTTGGAATACCCTGCTTATCGGAGGATTGCTGGCAGTGGGGCCTCAGGTAGATCCAGAGGCATTAGTAACGTTTGTCCTAGAGAATGATCATATAGGAATTACAGGAGGGGCCTATGGGGTTGAAGCTTCCTTCATTTCGCTTGGGGTAATCCTTGTGTTCCTTATGATTAGCTATTTTGTCTATAAGAGAGGAAGAACCGTATCATAAGTGATAAGATTCTTATTTTTAAAAATCGTACTTATATAAATCAAAGAGAGAAATCCTGTAGTCTGAATCATTTATGTACAGA
>CAYMYX010000043.1:0-11315 GCA_964394795.1 uncultured Peptoniphilaceae bacterium | reverse complement strand
GCTTTTGTCCACCGGATAACTGGCTGGGATAACTATCCGTTTTTTCTTTTAAATCGGCTTCCAGTTGTTTTATCTTCTCATCTGCAGCCTGGACTTCTTCGGGCTTTATTGCCTGAAGTTCCCTTTCCTTCTCCGCTAAGCTCTCTTTGAGATCAATCTCATTTTGGATCATGTCTGGGATAAAGTTGGTTTCATGTTTGTGAATACGTGCTTTTAATACGGCATCATACGTTAAGTCGGTATGATGCTCATAAAAGGGCAACATGTATTCCGCTTTAGCCAATCTCTCTTCCAAGTTGTACTTAGAATTTACTGGCTCTATTTTATTTGCCTTATACTGTTCATCGAAGGCTTGGAGCTTCTCTTTCTCTTCATTCTGGTACTTTTCCATCGCTTGGTTATAGGGATGGTCCTTACCGCTTTTGGCAGCTACCCCATCCTCTCGAGAGGAAATCTGATCCAGAATATACTGGTTCTTTCTTTCATGTTTTCTACCGATTTCATCGATAACAAATTGATTATAGACCATAGATTACCTTCTATTCTTTCCGTAGGGAACATGTACGACGACTACAAACAAGAGGATAAACAGCAGGATGAGCAGATAGTAAAAAATCGACTGAAGTCTGAACTGGAGAACCAAGTGAACCAGACGAATAATAATCATCGCGCCAAAAAAAAGACGGTAGGTAAAAGTCACTCCCCCCTTGTGGATGGTGAGGTAAGTGTATAGTGAGATAATAATCGGCTCGATAATATTCAGGATGAAATGAAATAAGACCAAATCGATGTAGCTGGAAAAGTCGCCACCCGGATTTACTTCGAGGAATGCCTCGTACATTTCTAGGCTTTTCGCCATCATGAAAGCTTCAACTGATGCAATAAGAATAATCAGCGCTGAAACTAACAGGATGCGCAAGAGCCACTTATTTCTTTCCCTGGTTAATTCGTTCATACTTGCTCGTCCTTGCATATACATAAAAAGGCCAAAACATGTGTTTTGGCCTTCTCAAGTCATGTTTATTAATTATTGAAAGTTAGCCATCATTGCTTCAAAAGAAGCTTGTAATTCTGTATAAGCATCTTCTACGGTTGCTGGCTTAACACTGTTCCAAGAAAGGATTGCATTCTTCCATGTATCCCATACGCTACCCCACTCAGTGAATAATGGTCTAGCTGGAGCTTCTTGGTAAGAAGTAATAGTAGCTTCGATTACTTTCTTATCAGTATCAGATAAATCAGAATCCGCATATACTTGAGTATCTACATTCTCAAGGACCTTACCAGTTGCATCAAATAGGTCAACTGCAAACTCAGGATTTACAATTTCCTTAATGAGCTCTTCAGCAATTTGCATCTTTACAGGATCTTCTTCAATACGTGCATTTACTGCAAGACCCCAACCACCTTGCCAGTGAGTTAACGGGTTACCATTAAGGGTTAATTGGCTAATTGGATAAATTTCAAGGTTTCCTTCACCTGCTTGTTCAGAGATGATTGATGTATCCCAAGGACCACCTAAACGAGCAACGCCTTCGCCACCTGTAGTGAAGACTTCATCGATGAAAGCCCAACCTGCGTCAGCATCGAATAATGGATCATTAGCTTCGTCATGGAGCTTCCAGTATTCATAAATTGTGTTGATAGCTTCTTGTTTAGCAGGATCTAATTCTTCCCAAGGTACAGATAAGTCAGAGAATAGAGCTCCGTCTTCGCCTTGGCCTAGAAGTTCGATTTCAGCAGCGTTAGTAGCGGCTACACCGTACCAAGCATCAAACAATGGTAATAGAATGGTGTTACCATTTTCGATATCAGCGATTTCCAATGGTTGGCTAGCGTCAATACCGTTAGCTTCTGCGTTTGCTGTGTTAACAAATGTGATAAGTGTTTCGATGTTGTATGGGAAAGCTAGGTAAGAATCGTCAACCTTGAAGTTTCCGCCGATACCATCGTCGAAGTTATCCCATCCACCAATTGCTTCAGCGAGCTTTTGAGAATCGATAGCTGCTAAAACTTCATTGTCAGAAAGACCATATAGACGGTCAGCTGGAATTGCGAATAGGTCAGCAACGTCTTCGTTTGTTGCATCAGTTTGGTCTAGAACATCTAAGTGATCGAAAGCACCACTAACAATAAATTCGAAGTCTACGTTAGGGAAGTTTGCCTTCACACGTTCAGCTGCTGCGTTGTAGTAATCTTGCCAGCCTTCTTCAACTTGCACACTGATGGTTCCTTCAAGACTGTCGTCTCCTTCAGTAGTTTCTGAAGTTTCGGTTCCTGTGCTTTCAGAGGTTTCAGTACTAGTATCAGTACTTTCTCCGCTAGTGCTTGTGTCATCGTCGCCACCACACGCTGTTAATACAAGTACAAATGCTAACAGTAAAGCGAGAAGACCTTTGAATTTACTTTTCATTCATTTCCTCCTAAATAGTTGATATTACATTCTTGAAAACGGTTACATTTTCTAAAAATATTATATGCCCCTTTATTTAAATTGTCAAACGTTTGCACTAAAGTTTTACAGTAAATAAAAAGGCCTTTGTGCCACAAGAATAAATTACCCAATTAGTGAGCGATAACACGCTTCTCATCGAAGTCTTGCGCCAATAAGGCCAATTCTCTTTTTATTCTGTCGGGAAGATTCCTTTGTCCCAGTTGGCTAAATAGCTCGTTAACCCCTTCATTCGAAGGAAGCCAGCATCTTTTTCATAGAATAAGCTGTGCCCAGTATTCTCCAGCCTTTCTTTTTCATCAATTTTTGTCTTATCCTCCTCACTTAAGTGACGAAGAGCTTCGGCTCTGGATATATTTAACCAGACGAAAGGCTTTTCCTGATATTTTTGAATGACATTTCCATGAATAAGGTCTTCAATCGCCAGTTCGATGAAGTTAATCCCACCCAAGTTCGCATAGATAAAACTTCGACCAAGACGAGGATTTAATTCTAGAGCATATGGAACCTCCGTTATCTCATCGACTTTAAAGTCGAAATTGAAATAGCCATAGTAGTCGGTCGACTCAACGATTTTCGTGGCCATGGTAAATAAATCTTCCCTATCACTATCCACCATGACCAAGTGATTCCCTATCCACTTCGGTCTTCTGTCTGACAAAAGAGCATGGGCTTGGACCATACTTATCGATCCATCAGTAGCTCGGTAACCCATAATGGAATACTCGGAAGCATCCCCACCTTCAATATATTGTTGAACGATGAATAAGCCTGCATAGGTTGGATATACCTTGTTCAGAATATCTTGAGCTTCCTGTACATTGGCCGCATGGTATCCCTTTTGAGGATCCTCCACATCCGATGTTTGAAAGGCATAGTAATCGTCTGCTTTTAGAAACAGCTTTCGATTGGCATCAAATTCGGATAAAACGATTTGATAATTTTCAGGGTTGACGCTGACCGTTTTCGGAACAGAAATACCGATATCTTCCATCAGCGGATAGAACCTACTCTTGTTAGCCACTTGTTCTGCCAAGTTCTGTTCCGGATAAGGAAGTACATATTCAAAATCTAGCTTATCCAAATTTTGGTAGAGGTGGAAAAGGTAGCCCTCGGTGGGGACAAAGAATATTACTTTATCCCCTACCTTGGCTTCCTTCTTATAGACCTCATTTAAAAGGTTGACGAAAACGTCGTTGTCTTGGTAGAAACCATCTTTGGTATAAACCTTTGCAATTTTACTGTGCTTAAAGGGGACCAATACTGCAGATCCACAAGCCACAATCTTTTCTCCGTACCACTCATAGTAGGAACGGGCCACACTATAACTATTATTATCTGTGCCTAATACGATAGCTAAACCGTCTTTCACCAGCCCCTCCTCCTATAAACGTTCGTCAATTTCCTTCTTTATCCAATCTTTAAACTCTGCCCAGTCTTTTGAACTAGTATCCGTTTGGCCATACTCCCGAATATTGACTGTTTTCTCTTCAATTTCCTTATCGCCGATAACCAACTGGAGCTTAACCTTTTCCGTTTGAGCATCGCGAATCTTTCTACCCATAGTTTCATCTCTTTGGTCGACGTCAACATGAACACCCAGTTCACGGAGTTCTTGGGCCATCTCCTTGCACTTCGCTCCATGGACATCGTTGTTAACCGGAATCAAACGAACTTGTGAAGGCGCTAACCACATAGGGAAGTTACCTGCATACTGTTCAATCAAGACACCGATGAAACGCTCAACGGACCCGTAGACCACACGGTGGATGACGATAGGTCTATGCTTCTCCCCGTCTTCCCCAACATACTCTGCTTCAAAACGTTGTGGTAGTTGGAAGTCGAGTTGGATAGTACCACATTGCCAAGTTCTTCCGATGACATCTTCGAGATGGAAGTCAATTTTAGGGCCATAGAAGGCTCCATCGCCCTCGTTGATAATATATTCCTTGCCGATTTCATCCAAGGCATCCTGTAAACCTTTAGTCGCCACTTCCCATTCCTCGTCGGTACCCATGCTGTCGTCTGGTCTCGTGGATAACTCGATATGGTAGGTGAAGCCAAATTTGGTATAGACTTCATCAATCAAGGAAACAATGCGCTTGATTTCATCCGTAATCATATCCGGAGTGAGGAAGATGTGGGCATCGTCTTGGGTGAAGTTACGGACACGGAACAAGCCGTGTAGCGCACCGGATAGCTCGTGACGGTGAACCAAACCTAACTCAGCCAAACGTAAAGGCAAGTCCCTGTAGGAGTGGGGCTTGGAGTTATAGACCATCATTGCACCCGGACAGTTCATCGGCTTAATGGCGAAGTCTTGGTCATCGATTTTCGTTGTATACATGTTCTCTTGGTAGTGATCCCAGTGACCGGACGTCTCCCACAACTTGCGATTCAAAATCATGGGCGTGGAGATTTCCTTGTAGTCTTCTCTGGTATGGAGTTCTCTCCAATAGTCAATGAGGGCATTCTTGAGCTGCATGCCCTTAGGTAAAAAGATAGGGAAGCCCGGTCCCTCTTCCACGAAAGTGAAGAGTTCCATCTCCTTGCCAATCTTTCTGTGGTCACGCTTCTTCGCTTCTTCCAAGCGCTCAAGGTGTTCATCCAGCATTTTCTTCTTGGGAAAGCTAGTGCCATAAATTCTCGTCAACATCTTGTTATGCTCATCGCCACGCCAGTAGGCCCCGGCAACGCTAGTCAACTTAAAGGCCTTAATTTGGCCTGTATTCAAGATGTGGGGACCGGCGCAAAGGTCAGTGAAGTCACCTTGAGTATAGAAACCAATTTCTTCATCCTCAGGCAAATCATTGATTAGTTCAACCTTGTACGGTTCATCCTTCTCTTCAAAGTAGGCAAGAGCGTCTTCCCTACTCTTCGTGAAGCGACTGATCTCTTGCTTCTCCTGAACGATTTTCTTCATCTCCGCCTCAATAGCAGGCAGGTCTTCGTCAGTGATAGGTTCTTTAAATTCAATATCATAGTAGAAGCCGTCACGAATTGGAGGTCCGATTGCTAACTTGGCTTCGGGATATAACCGCTTCACCGCTTGGGCAAGCAAATGGGAGCTGGAGTGGTGGAAGGCATGCTTGCCGTACTCGTCATCAAAAGTCAATATAGAGAGTTGGTCGCCATCATGAAGCGCAGTACGGATGTCCTTGTCTTCCCCATTTACCTCGGCAGCAAGGGCATTCCTTGCCAAGCCTTCACTCAATGTTCTCGCAGCCTCGTATGCAGAAGCTTCATTCTCCACTTGGAGTCCGCTACCGTCTTTTAATTTTACTTCCATTTAATTATCCTCCTTTTACCATGCCTGAAAAAAAAGGGACCACGCCCACATCATCTAGGGACGATGTGATCGTGGTTCCACCCTAATTACTTCTTCTTTATTTTATGTGATCCAAGTTGGTCTTCCTTTGAGGGATTTCGAGTGGGCTTTCAGCCAAGGTCCACTTCTCTGTTTATACCATCTTCTCAAAGTACTCTTCTCTTCATCTCACGTATTCACTTTTCATCTTCTATTATAGCCTAAATGTCCTTAATATCAAGCTTTCTGACCAATTCGTCCAATAGATGCAGCGTCTTTTAAAAGAGATATCGCCTCAGTTAATGAAAACGAAGTTTGCTCTCCGCTCTTTAAATCCTTAAGGCTCACTTGCCTGTTTTCCCGCTCGGACTCGCCCACCAAGAGCACAAATCGTGCTCCAATATGGTCAGCATAATTGAATTTTTTCTTTACCTTGCCATCCTCCAGATAAATCTGGCTTCGAACCCCTTTATTTCTTAACTGGTTAATGACTTCAATAGCATATTCCTTATCTTCTTCTCCCAGGGGCATAACTAAGACCGTAATAAAGTCTCCCTTTTCCACTTTAACAAGGTCTGCCGCTTGCAGTTGATAAAACAGCCTTGTTAAACCTATAGAAACACCAATTCCTGGTAGATGTTCCTTGGTAAAATTAGAGGCTAGATCATCATATCTACCACCGGAGCACACCGAACCAATCGATTCATAGTTCTTTAAGAAACATTCAAATACTGTTCCCGTGTAATAGTCTAGACCTCTTGTTATCGCTAGATCAATCATAATTGCTTCTTCAGGAATTCCAAAAGCTTGCATTTTTTCATATACCTGTATCAATTCATCAAGACCGCGAAGATAATCGCTATCGGTATCAATAGAATTACCGAGCGACTTAAGATGAGTAAGCGTAGCTTGATTGCTTCCTCTAGGCTGAACAAAAGCAAAGAGATCCTTCACCTGCTTATCCCTTAAGCCGATATCAAATAGGATTTCCCTTACTTTATCCTCACCTATCTTCGTCAGCTTATCAACTGCTCGTAGGACTTCTTCGCCTTCTTGAATTCCTAAGTGAACCAGGTACCCATTGAGCAAACGTCGGTTATTCATATGAATCATGACTTGACTCAAGCCTAGAGTATTAAAAATTTCAAAAATGACTGCAGGTATTTCTGCATCGTTATCTAAAGACAACTTGTCCCTACCAACAATATCAATATCACATTGATAAAACTCCCTGTAACGCCCCTTCTGGCTACGCTCTCCTCGAAAAACCTTGGCAATTTGATAACGTCGGAAAGGAAAACTAAGCTCATTAGCATGTTGTGCAACATAACGAGCTAAAGGTACGGTCAGGTCGAAACGTAGGGCTTGATCTTGCGTACTCTCTCCTTTGTCAATTCTGTAGATTTGCTTAGTTGTTTCGCCGCCCCCTTTTGCAAAAAGAATTTCGCTCTTTTCAATGGCTGGCGTATCCAAGGGCCAAAAGCCGTATAGCTCGAATTTTTCCTTGATGGTATCTTTGATCCTATTGAATAAAACCTGATCTTCAGGTAAAAGTTCCATAAATCCTGATAACACACTAGGTGCAATAATTTCTGTCATCTCTTCCTCCAAAGTAAAACTTCCTTATTCTTTATTAAGGTCTATTCTATAGTATCTAAGAGCCTGTGGCAAAAGCTATCAAAAATATAATGATATAAGGAAGGCGTGATGATTTACTGGCAAAATAAGAACCCCGGCAGTTCATCATAGGCTCTTATTTTATAGTATGGATTCTTGTTTCCTATCCTACTTATCTGCTAACTGAATTGGTGGTCCGGTTTAACACCACGCGATAACGCAATCGATTAACAATAAAGATGACAAGTAGGGCAACTTGTTAGTGAACAATGCTTTATTCAATTCGACTACTGCTTGTTGTAGACTTTTCTCACTCATTGTTTGTCCTCCCCTTCTTCGTTTACGCTTGGATACTTTCCATCCCAAACCACATCTAAATAATTTTTACGATCTGTGTTTCCTTCTGTACTAATGAAAAGAAGAACAGAGTCTTTATCAATTTCCAGTGTTTCTTTCAACTCTTGATAATTATTGTTCTGTAGGATCTTGGTTATCACACCGAATGGAGCAGCTCCACTTTCGCCGGAAATGATTTTCTGATCATCTCCAAGTGGATTTCCTAAAACCCGCATACCAAAGGCAGCTAAGTAATCCGGTGCAGAGATATAATAGTCGGCATAATCAAACAGCACTTCGAGGCCAACGGTATTCGGTTCTCCGCAGGCTAAACCAGCCATGATTGTGTGATAGTTTCCACCAATGAGTATCCGTTCACCAGCCAGTGCTGATTCATAGATGCACGCCACGGTGTTAGGTTCAACAATGGTAATAACAGGTTTCTCGTCACCTGCGTAAATATTACTGAAGTAGCCCGTGGCTGCAGCGGCTAATGACCCAACGCCTGCTTGTAAGAAAATATGCGTAGGCTTCTTCTCTAACCGGCGAAGTTCTTCAGCAATCTCATAGCTCATCGTCATGTAGCCTTGCATTATCCAACGTGGTATGTCTTCATAGCCTTCCCAAGCCGTATCTTGGACCATGATGTAGCCTTTCTCTTCGGCTAAATCATTGGCCATCCGCACACACTCATCATAATTTGCATCTTGAACAGTAACTTCTGCTCCTAGCTTGCGAATGTTATCGGCACGTTCCTCGGCTGTTCCAGCTGGCATGTATACGATACTTCTTTGCTTCAATTGATTAGCAGTCCAAGCGACTCCTCTACCGTGGTTACCATCAGTAGCTGTAATAAATGTAACTTCTCCTAATCTCTCTCTGATATCATCTGATACCAAGCGATCAAAAGATAAGTCTTTAAGAGGAATACCTAATTTCTCTGCGACTACCTCTCCGATTGCATAACTTCCCCCTAGAACTTTAAAAGCATTAAGACCAAAACGATAAGATTCATCCTTTACGAAAACATCCTTGACATCTAGCTGTTCCGCAAGATTTGCTAAAGATATTAAAGGGGTATTCTCATACATGGGGAAACTAGCATGATAACGATGAATAGTCTGAGCTACTTCATCATTTAAGAAAGAAATATCGTAGTTGCCTCGTTCTCTATCTTGTAAGGTTGTAATCTTCAACTCTTTGTTCAAGGTCTACTCCTTATCTTTGATAACAGCAACAGCCTCAATCTCTACTAATGCATCCTTTGGCAATTTTGCAACTTGAATTGCTGAACGAGCTGGAAACGATTCCACACTGAAGAAAGATTCATATACTTCGTTCATCGCAGCGAAATGATTCATGTCTTTTAGAAACACGGTAGTTTTGACAACTTGATCTAAACCACTACCAGCTTCCTCTAAAATGCTCTTCACATTAGCAAGAGAAAGTTTTGTCTGTTCCTCAATGCTATCTGGCATTTCACCAGTTTGTACATCTATGGGTAGTTGGCCGGAAGTATAAACTAAACCATTGGTAACGACCGCTTGTACGTAGGGCCCAATTGCAGCTGGGGCTTTGTCTGTATTAATAACTTTTCTCATATTTGTCCTCCTCATCGACTCTAAGATATATTTTTATTTAATAAACAATAATTATTGTTTGTCGTGTCTCTTTACTATATGTCAAAATAAGAAAATATATAATAAATAATTATTGAGAATATAATAAAGTAATACATAAGATTTACTTAAGGAATACGTAAAGTGGCTTATGCTGAAAATAGAAAATCAAATGATATTGAATCAGTATATTAAAATTACAGAGTTCATGGGACGCCTACTAGGAAGAGATTATGAAATTGTCTTGCATGACTTATCCGACGTTGACCATTCTATCGTCGCCATTGCTAATAATTACATTAGTGGTCGTGAAATAGGAGGGCCCTTAACCAATGTCGCTTTGCAGATTATTTCTGATAAGAGTTATATGACCCATGACTTTCGCGCTCATTATGCAGGCGTATCTAAAGATGGTAAACGCTTAGCCTCCTCTACCCTGTTTATCAAAAACTCAAGTAACGACCTTATAGGCTTGTTATGCGTCAATTTTGACTCTAGCCGCTATCAAGAATTAAGTGAGAAGTTACTTGCTTTACGTCATGTCGATCCTTATATAGATTCCAACTTCCAATTTAACGAATCGATTGTAAATCCCGCACCTGTATTTCCTGAAACAGCAGAGTTTCATCCTCCTCAGGATGAAGAAATCGAAACTTTTTTCAATTCAACCGATGATGTTACAAAGGAGTTTGCTCGGCAAGCAATGGCTGATTTAGGCATATCCTCTAATCGTCTCACTGCAGATGAGAAAAAATACATCGTTGAGAGAATGAATGAACGGGGGGCATTCCTTATGAAAGGGGCCGTAAAGGATGCTGCAGAGGCTCTCGATTGCTCGCAAGCGACCATCTATCGTTATTTATCAGAATTAAAAGACCGTACAGATCAATCAAAATTGGCATAGAAAAAAAGGAGTACGAAAGTACTCCTTTTTTAAATTGCGTATTTTTAAAAGCTACTGATTACGGCTTTTGCTTAAGCCCAAAGGGAGCATATTCAAGACAACTGATATTAGCGTGAAAATCCATAAAGCTACGCTCATCGTAGGTGCCACGTCTAATAAGGCAGCAATATCTCCACCTTCTGCCCAAGCGCCAACCATCTGATAACTGACAACATTAACCAAAGCGGTAAAACTTAATGCAAGACCCATGAAAAAGTAATGTTTTTTTCCTCTAAGAAATAGTAACCAGTTGGCTATAGTCAGGACTACTGCTAAAACGCCAAAAAGTAACCACATAAGATCCTCCCATCAAAATCCTCATTTCATTAATACTATTTTAAACTGATTCTTTACTATAAATATTAATTTTTTAAAAAAAGACCAAGACATCTAGTCTTGGTCTTTAAGGCGACACCCAGATTTGAACTGGGGATAGAGGTGTTGCAGACCTCTGCCTTACCACTTGGCTATGTCGCCGGAAAAGAGCGGCAGACGAGATTCGAACTCGCGACCCTCGCCTTGGCAAGGCGATGCTCTACCACTGAGCCACTGCCGCAAACAAAAAGCGTCCCTACAGCTAACGAATATCTTACCATGTAAAAGTTACTCTACCTACCACTTGAAGCCCTAACCCAACGAAGCGAGCACTTCTGTGCGAAGCTGAGTTGTGGTAGGTCTCATGCAACAATTTCCTATGAGTCAAGGCGAATGCCGAAGACAAATAGTGAAATTGACTGCAGAGCCACTGCCGCAAACTAAATAGCGTCCCTACAGCTAATGAATAACTTACCATGTAATCATTACTCTGCTTACCACTTGAAACCCTAACCCAACGAAGCAAGGTACTTCAATTTTTAGTCAACAATGAAATTATATGTGTTTCAATAAAATATGTCAAGCCAATAGTAGCTTGTAAAAGAGAATACTGTACTAGCCTATCAACAGATTTTATAATAAACGAAATTTTACCCTTAGTTAAGCGCGGTGTTTTTCCTTGAAAGGGCCATGAATTCAAAGAAGATGAAACTTTAGTTTCTCTTT
>CAYMYX010000042.1:2019-11403 GCA_964394795.1 uncultured Peptoniphilaceae bacterium | reverse complement strand
CTAATCAATAAATACTTTTATTCATACTGCTTGAACAAAGGAATGTCCTCCCTTGTTCAAGCAGTTTTTTTACACAAAAAAAAGACAAGCACACGCATGTACTTGCCTTATATCTCAACTTACAAATTTTCAAATCAACTATTCATTTTCACCCAACACCAACTCCAACCATTCCTCCACTAGCTCAATCTCTCCACCATCGCCAACTGCAAGACCTTCCTTAAAATGACTGTTGGGACACACCTCACGTAAATCCCTCACCATATGACCAAAGCCTCCACCACCATGAGTGCAGAAGGGAATGACAGTCTTCCCTATCAAGTCCGCTCCTTGGAGAAAACTTAGGGCAGGTGGCGCGAAAGTTTTGAGCCAGTTTGGCGATCCGATAAAGATAACGTCGTAATCGGCAACTACAGGGAGATTGCCTATCAAGGAAGGGCAGTAGCCACTGGCCATCCCGTTCCGAATTCGACCCAAAGTTGTGTTATCTGAAAAGTCATATTCTGTTTCTGGAATCAGTTCAAAAAGATCGCCATCAGTGAGGAGAGCTATAGTTTCAGCTACACTCTTGGTGGTTCCGGAAAAGGAATAGTAGACGATTAAGATTTTCATAGGCGATTCTCTCCGTTGCAGATCCGTAGTTTATATTTTGAGTGCTAGAACAAGCTGGCAATGATTCCCACAACAGCGGCCATAGCAGCAACACTAAACAAACAACAACCCACATTAATCAATGAAAATAGGGCTGCAAGCGCTCCTGCAATAAAGCGAAATGGCAGCAGAATTAATTCAATTATACAACCCATTTTATCTCCTTAATAGATTTCCAAGTGCGGAAGTCTTAACATTTAAATGTGAAACATTCTTCTTGGTCCTCATTATGGCAAACAATTTTGAGAATGGTATGAGGAATAATGCAAAAGATGAATTACAACATTGATTTAACAATTTCTCCCTGGGAGACTGCATTTTGTTGCAAAAACCTGAAAATATAATAAATTTTACAAACATGTGATAAAATAGGCGAAACATAAATAGAGCTGGTTTTGTAACATAAAGCTTCTATCTACTGTCTTGGTAAAGTTTACTTCTGAAGAATTACAGGAGCAAATACTAACCAAATAAGCGAAAAGTTGAGGATATTGTTATGACAAAAGTTACTTTATTTAAGGGTGACGGTGTAGGCCCTGAAATTTCGAAAAGTGTTGTAAAGATATTAGAAGCTATGGACCTTGGTCTTGAATTTGAGGTCTTTGAAGCCGGTCAACAGTTGTATGATAAGGAAGGCATCCTTCTATCCGAGGAGTCACTTGAGTCTGTTCGAAGAAATAAGGTAGCGTTGAAGGCTCCATTAACAACACCGATTGGTTCGGGTTTCCGCAGTATTAATGTGCAGATGAGGATGGCCCTCGACCTTTATGCCAATATTCGCCCATCTAAGACCCACCCCGAGTTGGATAACCGCTTCCAAGATGTGGATATCGTCATCTTTAGAGAAAACACAGAAGATCTCTATGTTGGTGAAGAAGAGATGATTTCGGATGATGAAGCGATTGCTATTAAGAGGATTACGAGGAAGAATTCGGAGAGAATTATTAGGATGGCCTATGAATATGCCGTCAAGTATGACCGAAAGAGAGTAACTTGCGTACATAAGGCCAACATTTTGAAGTATACCGATGGCCTCTTCCGCAAGGTTTTTAATGAGGTTAAGGAAGAGTATCCCAACATTAAGTCTGATGATCTAATCATCGACAATGTCTGTATGCAGCTGGTCATGTGGCCTGAAGAGTTTGATGTTATGGTCATGCCAAACCTTTATGGCGACATTGTTTCCGACATTACCTCTGGCTTGATTGGTGGCGTGGGTATTGCGCCAAGTTTAAACCGCAACGATGAAATCGCCACTTTTGAAGCCATCCACGGAACAGCACCTGACATCGCCGGCAAGGGCATCGCAAATCCGTCCGCCCTACTCTTGTCCGCTTGCCTGATGTTGGATTTCCTTAACATGCATGAGCCTGCAGATAAAATCCGTGCAGCTTTAGGTGAAGTCATGAAACAACCCGAACTTTGTACGCCGGATTTGGGCGGTAAGGCGACGACCGATGAGTTTACGGACACCTTGATTTCTTATCTGGTGGATTAACGGTAGTTTAAATTGAAGTATAACGTAGAGGAGTAAGGCGACGGGCTTTGCTCCTTTTTACTTGGTGAAAAATTGAGCGCTCGATTCGTTCGTCAGTAGATAGAAGAAGATAACTTGCGAAGGCAAATAAAATAGCCATTGGAGCGGACTAAAGACATGTGCCGCGACGCCAATAAAGGCTAGAGCTACTGAAATATCACAAAGAATGAAGAGGAAGTAAGCAAGGGCTGGGAGCCATGTTGGTAAGTTGGATTCTGTCGTTGAAGTCTTGTTGTTGCGGTAGTGAAGATAAGAAAGAATAAAGTTGCTTACGAGCAGGAAAGCATAGAGTAAAACAAGGAGTGCCTCTTGCCTTAGGACCATGGCTAAAACCACAAGGCCAAAGCCAACTAACAGGAACTTGGGCGCTTCTTTTAGAAACATCCCATACAGACGCAGAGCCTGGACTAGGCAAAAAATGGCTACACCTATCACATACCGGTCGGTAAACAACAAGGAATAGTCGCAAACCACTGTGAGGACTGCAGCCAACTGGAAACATCGAACGAAAATACGATGTCTGGTATCTGTAATGCGGGGAACCAGAACCACCGATTCCAAAGCAAGAATCACAATTGAAAGCCACTTCAACTGATTGCCCAGCTGGTTGAAGTCAGGCAGAAAGAAGTCAATAAAAAGAAAGCAAGCATAAATAAAGACGAGAACAAGTAAAGTAAATCGAATTAAACTGTTACGGATTTTCTCATTGTTCATCATGAAAGCCTGCCTAACGTAATTGCTAATACTATTTATGATACGCTCTGTTTGCCTGTATCATCATCCCCCGGTAAATCTGCTCGACGAGGATGAGGCGCATCAACTGGTGGGGAAAGGTCATCTTGGAGAAGGAGAGCTTGGCTCCCTGATCCTTGAGTTCCTGGTCTAGACCATGGGAGGACCCAATAATGAAGGTGATGGAGCTGGCACCTTCAATGACCCACTTTTCGAGATCTTTGGCGAAATCTTCACTGGAGACTTGCTTGCCTTCGATACAGAGGGAGACGATTTTGGATGTCTTGGGTAGGTGGCTGACGATATCATCGGCTTCCTTTTTGAGGGCTTGTTGGATTTCGGCGGGAGATGGATTTTGGGAAAGGCGCACCTCGGGACGTTCGATGATGGAGAATTGGCAGAAGGGTTGGAGCCTCTTCTGGTATTCGGCGATGCCCTCTTTGAGGTACTTTTCTTTTATAGTTCCGATGGCAATGATGTCGATATTCATATGACCTCCTAGTTGTTGGTCTTGTCGAGAACTTCGCTGAGGGATAGCTGTTCGAAGGCGTTTAGGTTGGAGGCGGGCAAAATGTCTTGAGTGGAGAACATCTCCGAGGGTGTGTAGCGCGGAGCTACGATGATCTTTTGGTCTCGTTGGGTGTCGATGCCTTCCCGGGTGAGGATATGAACAACCGTGTCGTGGCAGATATCTTCTAAGTTGTTTTCGATGGACATGTGGGCGAGGATTACCTTCTCCTGGTTGCCTTGCAAGAGGTCAACGAGGCCTTCCCCGGCTTGGAGGTTGGAGAGGTGGCCGAACTCGGAGAGGATACGGGCTTTGAGGTCGGGAGGGTATGGCCCTTCCATCAACATGTCGATATCGTGGTTGGATTCGAAGTAGTAGATTTGAGACCCTTGGATGGTGTCCATGAGGCGGTCGTCCAGGATGCCGGTGTCGGTAACGACAGAAATCTTGCCGTCCTGTGACTGGAAGGTGTAGCCAACGGAGTCTTGGGCGTCGTGGAAGGTGGCAAAGGGCGTGACGATGAGGTCACGAAATTGGAAGGTTTGGTAGGTTTTGAAAAACTTCTGGTTTTCCTTGGCAATCTTGCCAATACGGCGATGCATCCCGTTCCAAGTGCCTTGGTTGGCAAAAATGGGCAGGCGAAAACGTCGGCTTAAGACACCGACACCTGCCGTATGGTCCCCATGCTCATGGGTGACAAAGATGGCGTGGAGGGTCTTGGGATCGACCCCGGCTAACTTAAGCCCTTCTTGGATGATGCGACCGGAATTCCCCGCATCAACGAGGATTCTGGTTTGGTCTGTTTCTATATAGATACAGTTTCCGCTGGAACCGGAAACGATTGAACAACATTTCATGTAGTGTCCTCCATAGGTGACATTTTACCATAAGATGGTTGGCCACTCAGGGTTTGTGGATGGTGAAGGACTCTGGAGTCGGTTGACGGCGAATAAAAATCGCTTTTCTTATCCAATTGTTTGGTAGAAGGCAGAGAATCCCGTATAATTAAAGAATGATTGAGCAAAGATTTTGCTAATAAATTATTTACTAGTGAGGACTTATGGATATTGTATTTGTTTGCGGCATTGCGTGGGCCATCGCCCAAGGTATCAAAGTGATGATCCGCTATCATGAAATTAAGACATTCGATTGGCAGTTACTTTGGGGTTCGGGCGGTTTTCCCAGTGCCCACTCGGCTTTCGTTACCTGCCTGATGGTACAGATTGGCTTTGTGGAAGGTTTCCGAACATCGATTTTCGCTCTGGCGCTAGGATTCTGGGCGGTGGTCATCTACGATAGCTTTAACGTTAGATATGCCGTCGGCATTCAGGGGCAAGCCTTGAATGAATTGCGCCGAAACTTAGTGAAAGACTTAGGCAGCGACTACCAACCACTGAAGGATGTATTGGGCCACACCCCATCCCAAGTTATCGCGGGCATATTGCTTGGTGCTGTGATCGCTTGGCTCAGGATTACTTTCTTTCCTTTTTAAGAAAGAGACTATCTAAAAACTAGTAAATTCCTTAATTTAGGATATAATACAGCTTATACAGGGGAGTAGCTTCCTAATTCTATATCGTCAATACAAAATTAGCTTAGCCTAGTTTTCGGTGTAGATCCTTTATCGGCAAGATGAGGTTAGCAAGACCTGGAGGAATGAAGATTCTTCTAGGTCTTTTTTTAAATGTTGTCGACTAGGGAATCATGTTAGTGAGCACTCGATTAATGAGAAACAGGAGGTAAGAAAATGGAATGGTATCAAAAAACGCCAGAAGAACTTGAACAAGAATTAGAAACAAGTTCAAGCACTGGCCTCTCCTCCGACGAAGCTGCAAGGCGGTTAGAGCAGTACGGAGAGAATAAACTGGCAGAAACCAAGAAAAAGTCCATGGCCCAAAAACTGATCGAACAAGTTACGGACCCCATGGTTATCATCTTGATCTTTGCGGCAGTCATTTCAGCCTTTACGGGTGAAGCAGTCGAAGCCATCATAATTATTGCAATTGTTGTATTGAATGCGGCTTTGTCGATCTACCAAGAAGGTAAGGCGGAGGATTCTGTAGCAGCCTTGCAGAAGATGAGCTCGCCGGAAGCTAAAGTCATACGAAATGGGAATCACACCACGGTTAAATCCAATGAATTGGTCCCTGGAGATGTGGTCACTTTGGAAACGGGTGACATTGTCCCTGCGGATCTGAGATTGACCCAATCATCTAACTTGAAGATTGACGAGTCTTCGTTCACCGGTGAATCCGTAGCGGTGGAGAAGGACTTCAAAGAAAACTACAGTGAAGAAAAGGGCATCGGCGACCGTGAGAACTACGCCTATTCATCGACGATAGTCACTTATGGCCACGGAACTGGAATCGTCACCGACACTGGAACCAATACGGAAATTGGTAAGATTGCAACGACCATCTCCAACATTGAAGATGAGCAAACTCCCCTTCAAAAGAAGTTAGCTGTACTCTCTAAGCAACTGGGCCTTCTCGTTTTAGGTGTTGCGGTATTGGTCTTCATTCTAGGCCTGATCGCGCAAAATGAAATTATGGAAATCCTGATGACAGCCGTTTCGTTGGCGGTAGCTGCGATTCCAGAAGGTATGACCGCCGTCGTAACCATCGTCCTTTCCATGGGCATGAACCGGATGGCCGCCAAAAATGCCATCGTAAAGAAGCTCCTTTCTGTAGAAACCCTAGGTACCACAACCGTTATCTGTTCAGATAAGACCGGTACGTTGACCCAAAATGAAATGACCGTTACTAAGGCCTATACGAATGGCCAGGAAATCTCCTTCACCGGATCAGGTTACTCACCAGAAGGTGAAGCGACAAACGAAGATGGCAGCCCATTAACGATGGATGAGAACGAGAACGTTCGTACCATGATTGCCATCTCCGGCTTGACCAACGATGCGAAGATCACCAACGAGGATGGCCAATACAAGGTCATGGGCGACCCAACCGAGGGCGCGCTTCTTACTATGGGCGCTAAGCTTGGTTCTTCTAAAGATCAGTTAAATCAAGATTATCCTCGTATCGATGAGATTCCTTTCGACTCTGATCGTAAGATGATGTCCACTTTCCACGACAACTTCGTGGATGGCAAAGTTGTTTCCTTCAGTAAGGGAGCTCCGGATATCGTCATCGACTACTGTGACCGTGTTCTCATCGATGGTCATGTACAAGAATTCACACCCGAACTAAAGCAAGAAGCTTTAGACAAGAACACCGAGTTCGCCCGTCAGGCACTTCGTTGCTTGGCTTACGCTTACCGCGAGTGGGACCAAATTCCTGAAAAGGATGACCAAACGCCTGAGAACGTGGAACGCGACATGATCTTTGTCGGTTTGACCGGCATGATCGACCCACCGCGTCCAGAAGTTAAAGATGCTATCGCGGAATGTAAGACCGCTGGTATCACCACCATCATGATTACTGGCGACTACTTGGAAACAGCCTATGCGATTGGTAGCGACCTTGGCATCGCAGACAGCCATGACCAAGCGATTATGGGCCGTGAATTGAACAACATGAGCCCTGAAGAGGTGCAAGAAATCGTCAAAGAGAAGCGCATTTTCGCTCGTGTTTCTCCTGAGAATAAGGTGCAAATTGTTGACGCTCTCCGTGCTAATGGCGAAATTGCTGCCATGACTGGCGACGGTGTCAACGACGCTCCCGCCATCAAGCGTGCAGATATCGGTATTGCGATGGGTATCACGGGAACCGACGTTGCCAAGAACACAGCAGAAGTAATCCTGACAGATGACAACTTTGCGACTATCGTAGGGGCAGTCGAAGAAGGACGTATCATCTACTCCAACATCAAGAAGTTCGTTTCCTTCCTCCTCAGCTGTAACGTGGGTGAAGTTATCGTCATCGCAGTCGCCATGATCATCGACATCATCATGCTCTTCTCCGGATCCGGCGAGCGCTTCCCAACACCACTGTCCCCTATCATGCTCCTCTGGTTGAACCTTGTTACCGACTCTCTACCAGCTCTTGCATTAGGTGTAGAACCTGGCGAGCCCGAAATCATGAACGAGCCCCCACGTGATCCTAAAGAACCTATCATCGATAAGGACATGAGAAGCTCCATCATCGTTCAGGCGATTGCCATCGGTGTTGCTACCCTGACCGCCTTCGCGATTGGTTACTTCTACTTCGGTGGAGAAATCTACCAGGAAGCCATCAATGCAGGTCAAAGCGTAGAAGCTGCTAATGAGTTGAAGTTGATGGAGGGTCAGACTATGGCCTTCGCGACATTGATTCTTGCTGAGCTCCTCCGTGCCTTCGCTTCCCGTTCGGATACCCACACCATCTTCGAGATTGGTGTCTTCTCCAATAAGGCGATGGTCCGTGCGGTTGCCGTCGGTATCATCCTCCTGCTCATCGTTCTCTACGTACCTTTCATGAGAAACCTCTTCAGCGTTTCCTTCATGACTCTCAAGGAATGGGTACCAACAATCATCCTTTCCTTAATCCCATTTGCTGTTGCTGAGATTCACCAATCGATCAGTAATCGTAATGAATAAAGTAGTTCAATTGAAAAGGCCGAGCTAGCATTTGCTAACTCGGTCTTTTTTCATGTGTAGTAGTTTTTAGAAACCTAATTCCTCATTAATCAACACCACCGTTGTGGGTGTCAAACCCGATGGTCTTTTAATAATGCTATAGGCTCTACAAATTCGGGTTGGGCTATCGCAATCGATGCACTCGCCGGTAACCGCACAAGGGTTCTTGGTTTGGAGTCTTTGGTTGTTCTTTGGAGCTGCTACAAGTTGAGCTCGATCCATGGCTGCTTGAAGATTGTCCTCAATTTTGTTCACCCCAGCACAAACCACGACTTGCCTCGGGCCAAATATGCCAGCGGCAACTCGGTTACCGATACCGTCGATATTGACTAGGCAACCGGTCTGGGAAATCGCGTTAGCTCCCGTGAAGAAGACGTCTGAAGATAGTTGCTCATAGCGAATTTCTTTCACTTTTTCAGCTTCCAAATCTGGTTGGTTATGATCGAGAAGATAGGCTCCTTTTTCAGCAACAAGGTCGCGAATGCCAAGTTCCTGTACGGTTCCTGACCCGCCAACGCCAACGCGGGCATCACTGGTCACATAGTCATCAATCAAATCCTTGGCTGCTTGAAGATTCTCAGCATACAAAACGGTAAAGCCATGCTTCTGTAAATTATGTATCGTAGTTTCTACTCGTTGATCCATGATGTTATCTCCTATTTTTTATCGGTATTTCATCTACATGATCAGCCTACATGCTGACGACAGTGTATCCCTCTTCCACGTACTTCTTCATGCCGGCGTGCCCTTGCATGTCATCGAGAAGCTCAACACCAAGCTCGGCTATCTTTTCATCCACCTTGAACATCTTGGAACAAGCCTTGCAGGCTCCTGCAATCAAGCCGGCTTCCTTGGCTTTGATGTAAGGGGCGTGTCCCTCTTCCTCAAATGTAGGCACCAACTGAACCGATGCCCCTTCGAAGATAATTTGCACCTCGTGGCCCGCTTGCTTCAAGTCCAGCGCGTTCAACAGAATGTGATTAAAGCACATCTTCTCTCCGGTCATCCCATAAAACAATACCTTTTCCATAAGATCTCCTTTCAGCAATTTGTTATTGTTTGTACCCGATTCTGCCCTTTGCTAAAAACACCGTTTCCTTGTATTATAATACTAATAATATACTATCAATAAAGCGGTGGCCATATTCTTCTTCCAAGACAGCCAAAAGATCACCATCAACCCCTTCGATTATGCCACGGTTGAATTCTCCGGAAAAAATGGGGAGGGTACAGCCGAGCTGATTAAAACGCCGCCAAGTGAGGACTCCGGTGTTCTGATGCAAAACATCACGTACAAGCTATCCGAGCAGCGGGATCTCTCGGAAGGTGACCTTCGGTCCCAATACAGTGAACTTGCTGGAGATGTCCAAAGTATAGAGTACT